>JAUNXZ010000093.1 GCA_030539515.1 Thermoplasmata archaeon | reverse complement strand
AAAAATTCCACAATAATTTCCAGACCCTCCGCTCGACCTTCTTCGTCCCCGTCCCCCACGTTACCTCCAGGTTTCTGGTATCCTTAAGATACCTATCGCCATGTACTATCATCCGGGGATCCCCCGGAGGTGAGAGAAAATGGACGAAGTAGTGAAGTTCCTCAACGAGAACCCCGTGCAGTACCTTGCGACCATCGGACGCGACGGGAAGGCCAAGTGCCGCCCCTTCATGTTCATGGGGCTCCTGGACGGGAAGATCTGGTTCTGCACCAACAACCAGAAGGACGTCTACATGGACATGCAGGCCAACCCGAACATCGAGATCTCCGTCTCCAGCCCGACCTACGCGTGGATACGCCTCCACGGAAGGGCGGTCTTCGAGGACAACAGGCAGGCGAAGGAGATGTGCATGGCCAACCCCATCGTCAAGGGCCAGTACGGCGACGCATCGAACCCCATCTTCGAGGTGTTCTACCTGGCGGACGCCCACGCGGTCATCGCGGACTTCTCGGGCAACCCCCCGAGGGAGTACAGCCTGTGACGTACACGATAGACGCGGCCAGGTGCATCGGGTGCCAGGGCTGCCGTTCGGTGTGCCCCTCCGGATGCATCTGCGCCGGCTACCCCCGCGCGATAGACCAGGCGGCCTGCATCGGATGCGGCGCATGCGCGGGGATATGCCCGGTCGGCGCGGTGTCGTCGCAGCGAGGGCGCCGGCTTCCTGCCGAACAGGCAGTCGGGCCCGATCAGGATCACGCGGCCGTCGCGCCCCGCGGCGGCCTCCAGATCCTTCGAGAACCCGGTGGCGGAGACGATGACATGCCTCAGGTTCCCGCGGAAGTCCATGGACTCCACCTTCCGCCTGAGGTCCTCCAGGAGGCCCTCCTGGGCCTCCCCCACCGAGCATTCGCAGAAAAGCTCCATCACGTTCTTCCCGTCGGACGCGTGGGCGACGACTGGTATGCAGGAGTCCCCGTCCCTCCAGGTCCCGGACTCGTCCACGTCGTAGTGGTCCCTGACGTAGTCCTCGGCGAGGCGCACCATGCGCTCGCCCATGAAACCCCTCATCCTCTCGGTGACGGAGTCCAGCATGTCCGACTTCCCGTAGGGGTCCCCCGAGGCGCCCTTGCTGAGCACCCCGAACGTCAGCGACAGCACCGGGTCGCGGCAGCGCAGGCCCTTGGCGGCCCTCCTGCCCATGAGCGCCGGGTTCTCCCGGTCCACCAGGCCGGCGGTCTCCAGGTCCTTGATGGACTCGGAGCACGAGGACGGCAGGTAGCCGGAGCGGGACGACACCTCGGTGACCTTGCGGCATCCAGAGGCGACGGCCTCCACTATGGAGGAGTACCTCCTGAACGGGGTGAACTGCGAGAGCACGGTCTCCGCCCCGTACCTCAGCGGGGCGTCCTGGGCGAGGAACGCTCCGTACAGGGCGTCCCTGAATGTCTCCCCGCGGGCGTGGACGTGGTATCCCGGCATCCCGCCGAACGTGAGATGGGTGAGGATCGCGTCGCGGTCGGACATCCCCGGGTGCATGAGCCTCGACTCGGCGAGGGTGAGCGGGCGGAGGTCGATCCTCGAGTCCAGGGACCCGAACAGGTCCTGGTCCAGGTTCTCGAACTCCTTCATCATCTTCGGGTCGGACCCGGTGAAGAGCACCACGCCCTCCCTGTCCTCCAGCTTCTCCGTCATGCGGCGGAAGCTCCTGGAGACCTCCCTCCCGAGGGAGGACGCCATGGGGTAGTCGTCCAGCACGAGGACGCTCTTCCCGCCGGCGAAGAATGCGGCGATGGCGTCCTCCATGGCCGTCAGCCCCTTCCCGCGGTCGATGCGGGTCCCGGTGACGGCCTCGATGGTGCTGCAGGCGATGTCTATGTTGGCCTGGAGCGAGACCAGGCGGAACCTGATGAATAGGCAGCGCTTGCCGGAGCAGAACCTCTCGGCGAGCGTGGTCTTGCCGACCCCTCCGGGGCCGGTGATCGCGCAGACGGACAGCCTGCCGGCCGACCAGAGCGCCTCCAGCCTGGAGAGCTCATCGGTCCTTCCGACGAAGACGGCGTTCGCTGATTCCTGCGCCATGATTGATGCTATCAGGCGCGAGGATATAACCGTATCTGATTTCAGAAAAAATGAACACGAACCAAGTGAATCTTTTATAGAAAATGAACAGGTCATAATTTCATCGGGAAAAACGGTCGAAATCCGCCTGTTTTCGCCTGAAAAACCGTTGAAACGGACGGATAACGGCGTTATACGGCCTCGAAACGCTTCGGGATCCTTAGTGACTTCTCAGGGGCGAAAAACATAGTTTTAAATAGAACCGCTACCAATCACTAAATCAACCGTGCAAGGGAATGGCCTGAAGTGAAGGCCACCGAGCGCGCAAGGAGGACCTAGATATGGGATACTTCGACGAGAAAGAGAGGGCAGAGAGGAAAGCGAAGCGCGAGGCCAAGAAGGCGGAGCGCGAGCAGCAGAAAGCAGCCAAGAAAGCCGAGAAGGAGAAGGCGAAAGCCTGATCCGCGGACGCCCGCCGCAGAACACGGGCGTCCATCCCACCCTTCTCCAGGGGCGGGCCGAATTCCATTATATGCATACCCCCGGACGGGGTCCCGGCAGGACGGGGCTCCGTCCACACTTGTTTTCCAGAATTGAATGAAAGGTCCGTCCGACGGGATGGTCCCGCCGGACGGGTTTCGCCTCACTGCTCGATGAGCACGAGGACGTTGCCGACCTGGAGGGTCTCGACGGCCCTTCCGTCCAGCATGAGCCTCTTCTCCATCTCGAGGAACTCGGCTCCGACCTCGACGGCCGTGCCGTCGATGTCCAGGGTCAGGGGTCCCTTCGAGAGCGCGTCCGCGACCGCGGAGGGCTCCATCGCGGCGATGGCGGCGACGATGCCCTTGGCCTGCGCCTTGAAGGCGGGCCCGAGCTTCGCGTGGACCGGCTTCACGCCGACGATCTCCTCGGTCAGCTTCGCCTCGGGGGCGATCCTGACCTCGGCGGCCTTGGTGGTCTCGGCGATGTCCTGCCTGGCGCTCTCCAGCTTTGCGGCGTCGGCCCCGACGAGCTCGACGAGGTTCAGCGGCGCGTTGAGCGCGATCTTCTTCTCGGACTTCCAGGAGCGGATCGCCGCTAGGACGTCCTTCAGGGACTCTCCCGCGTCCTCGGCCTCCGCATCCTCGAGCACGGGCTCGGGCCACGCGGTCAGGTGGATGCTCTTGACGCCCTCGGACTCTCTGAAGAGGGTCTGGTAGACCTCCTCGGTGACGTGGGGCATGAACGGGGCCAGCATCTTCAGGCTCCCGAGGAGCACCGTGTACACGGTGTACCTGACGGCGTCGTCGGTCCTGCCCTTGATCATCTCGACGTAGTTGTCGGCGAGCTCGTGCCATATGAAGCCCTCGACCTCCTTCATGGCCTTGTCGAACTGGTAGGTCTCGAAGCAGTCCGTCACCGTCTCCACGACGCCGGAGTACTTGGAAAGGATCCACCTGTCGGAGGTGCGCAGCCCCTCGGGCATCGCCTTCGGGGCGTTCTCCACGTACCTTCCGGCGAACTGGCCCAGGTTGAACACCTTGTTGCACAGCTTCCTCCCGCGGACCACGTCCTTCTCCCTGAAGGCGTGGTCGATGCCGAGCGAGCATGTCGCGGCGTAGTAGCGCAGCGCATCCGCGCCGTAGTTCTCGAGGATGGGTATGGGGTCGATGACGTTGCCGATGGACGAGTGCATCGGGGTGCCGTCGGGCGCCATGATGAACCCGTGGATCATGATGTCGTTCCACGGCACGGTCTCCTCGATCTGCTCCGCCCTGAGGATGGAGTAGAACGCCCAGGTCCTGATGATGTCGTGGGACTGGGGCCTCATGGACATGGGGAACAGCTTCTTGTGGAGCTCCTCGTCCCTGCCCCAGAACGTGTTGTACAGCGAGGAACCGGACGAGTCCATCCACGTGTCGAACACGTCGGTGCATCCGACCATCTCGCCGCCGCACTCCGGGCACTTGTCCACGGGGGCCTTGTCGAGGGTCGGGTCGCAGTAGCACATCTCCTTGGTGGCGCACACCGCGTGCCCGCACTTCGAGCACTCCCACACGGGGATGGGCGTGGCGAACACCCTCTGCCTGCTCAGGACCCAGTCCCACTCCAGGGAGTTGGTCCAGTCCCTGAGCCTGGTCTTCATGAACTCGGGGTGCCACTGGATCTGGTCGGCCCTCTCCAGGATCTTCTCCTTGAAGTCCAGGGTCTTGAGGAACCACTGGGGCACCTGCAGGTACTCGATGGGGGTGTGGCACCTCCAGCAGATGGAGACCTGCTGGGGGTTGTCCTTCTGCTCCACCAGGATCCCGGCGGCGCGGAGGTCCTCTATCGCGGCTTCGCGTGCTTCCGCCACGGGCATGCCCGCGTACTTGCCGGCGAGCTCGGTCATCCTGCCCATCTCGTCGATGCCCTTCTCCAGCGGGAAGTGGTACTTCATGACCCACTCGAGGTCGTCCTTGTCCCCGATGGTGCAGATCATGACGAACCCGGTCCCGTACTCCATCTGGACCTTCGGGTCGGAGATGACCTTGACCCTCCTGCCGAACAGGGGGGTGACCAGCTCCTTCCCGACCAGGTGGGCCTTCTCCTTGTCGTCCGGGTGGACGGCCACGGCCTGGCAGGTGCACAGCAGCTCCGGCCTGGTGGTGGCGATGAGCACGAAGTCGTCCTCCGCGGAGTCGGCGACCTGGAACTTGATGAAGTTGAGCTTGTTCACGTTGTCCCTGTACTCGACCTCGGCGTCGGCCAGGGCGGTCATGCAGCCGGGGCACCAGTTGACCGGGAAGTTCGCCTTGTAGACGAGGCCGCGGTTGAACAGCTCCACGAAGGAGAGCTGGGTGATCCTCCTGTAGTAGGGCGCGTCCGTCTGGTAGTAGATGCTGGGGTCCATGCTCTCGCCCAGGATCTCGAAGTGGTGCGTCATCTCCTCGATGAACCCGTTGGCGTACTCCTCGCAGAGGCGCCTGTACTCCTGCCTGGGGGTGTCCAGCTTGGTGATCTTGTACTTCTTCTCGACCTTGACCTCGATCGGGGTGCCGTTGACATCGAAGCAGAGGGGGAAGAACACGTTGTACCCCCTCATCCTCCTGTACCTGGCGACGAAGTCGATCAGGGAGTACCCGGTGGCGTGCCCCAGGTGGAGCGGGCCGGAGGTGTACCTCGGGGGGTTGTCGATGCTGAAGACGGGCTTGTCCGACTTGGGGTCGAAGCGGTAGACCTCCTCGGTCTTCCACATCTCCTCCCAGCGCTTCTCGATGGGGGCGGATTCGTACTGTGCCATGGCTAACGCGCCCGCGTACCCGTCTAGATTATTTAAAATAGGCGAGGCTGGGGCGCGCGTGCACGCGTTTGAGTCCGTTCAAGGATTGCGTCCGATTTTTGAGCAACGTTGAAATAAGGCACGCCTTAACATTTGAGCATGGTATTCGACAGACTGGCCGACGGTATCATCCGTCACCACAAGGCGATCCTCGCAATCTGGGTCGTCATCCTGATCTGCGCGGTGCCGGCAGCCCTCAAGGCCTCGGACGTCATGAGCTACGACGTCAACAGCATGGCCGG
>JAUNXZ010000092.1 GCA_030539515.1 Thermoplasmata archaeon | reverse complement strand
TTTATCATCGCATTCCCTCGGATTCCGGGTTTTTCTTCCCCGGGGTTCGGTTTCGCCACTCCATGTGCGTATCCGTTATAAGGGTTGGGGAGACCGCGTCACCGGCGGAGGACGTGTTGGATGGCCTCGTTGGCGAGGGTCATCCCGAAGATGGCGGGGAGCGTGGGGAGCGATCCGAGGACGGACTTGCCGTGCTCGTCCCTGCCTCCGTCCACCTTTATGGGCGGCTGCTCGGAGTAGACGCATGTCATGAGGGAGGTGTCGTACCCGCGCATGCCCTTGCGGACCGACGCTGCGAGCGGGCACACCCTGGATTCCATGAGGGGGGCGATGCGGACCATGCGGGGGTCGTCCCTCAGGGCGGCGCCCATGGACGAGAACGTGACGATGCCCTTCTCCGACGCGGCGCGGAGCAGGGAGACCTTGCACCTGACCGTGTCGATGGCGTCGATGAGGACGTCGAAGTCCCCGTCGAGGATCTCCCCGACGGTGCCGTCGTTGACAAGGAGCCTCAGCCCCTCGATGTCCACGGAGGGGTTGATGGAGCGCGCCCTCTCGCAGGCCACGTCCGCCTTGAAGCGGCCGACCGTCTCCGTGGTGGCGAGTATCTGGCGGTTCAGGTTGCTTCCCTGGAAGACGTCGCCGTCCACGACGCGGATCCTCCCGAACCCGGCCCTGACGATGCCCTCCAGCGCGTACCCTCCGACGGCGCCGCACCCGCACACGACGGCGGACGCGTTCCTGAGCCTCTCCAGGCCCTCCTCGCCGACGATAAGTCCCGTCCTCTCGCCTATCTCGCTCACCGATGATCGACCTCGCGTTGTCGTATGAAAGCTCCAGCAGTTTCTCGGCGGGGATCCCGCACGCCTCCGACAGGGACTCCGCGAACCCGGCCATCCCGGAGAACCCCTCCGGGACGAACGGCGCGTCCGTCTCCAGGAGGAGCCTGTCCTCCGGGATCGAGGACACGAGCCTCGAGACCCTGGACGCCGAGCGGCTGAGGATCCTGGGGTTCAGGGACATGTAGCACCCGAGCTCCGCGAAGGGCTTGGAGTAGCTCTCGCTCCCGAAGGAGTGCAGGACGGCCGGTGCGCGGATGCCGGAGGAGCGCAGGGCGTCCAGGACCTCCTTCTCCGCCCTGATCGTGTGGATCTCGACTGGCCTGCGGAGCTCCGCGGCGATGCGCAGCTGCGCCTCGAAGGCGGGGAGCTGCTCCGCGACCGTGCCCCTCTTCGTGTCCAGGCCGACCTCCCCGATCCCGGAGCGCGGGTCCCCCGACAGGAGGGACCTGAGCGCGGATTCGGCATCCGCGTCCCAGTCGCCGCAGTACCACGGGTGGACCCCGTAGAACCGGAACAGGCGGGGATCATCCAGATCCTTCAATGAATCCCATTCGCGCGGGCGCGAGGTCACCGCGAGCACGGCGGCCGCCTCCCCGTAGTCCGGGTAGGGCTCCGCCAACTCCGCCGCGTGGACGTGCGCATCCGCGAAAACTGCCATGGGAACCCCCATCGCGAGGGGGGTTAGATACATTTCCTAGCGTTTCGGTATGACTCAAGAAAGTTAAGGTGGCCTAAATCTTATATACGTCGTTTAGGATGTCCTAACTACCATGAGGTCGGACAGCCACGTCAGCGATACCCGCAGAAGAGGACTTTCCGACAACAACACAGAGATCCATGAGCCAGTCTGCCCGATATTAGAGACATGCCCAGGGCAGGCGGAAACCTCCGTACCCGATCTGCAGGCTCGCGTCGTCCGCCATTGTTCGCCGACTCTGGCGGGCCTGAAGTGCGGTAGCATGTTCAGAGTGGAATCCGACCTTCATGGTATTCACGACCAGCTCCACGATCTGGAGATGCTTCTCATGCCCCGCGGCGTGCGCGTCTCCGTGCTCCGCTTCGACGGGACCGGGAGCCTGATCTACGTGTACCGCCCCAGGAAGCTGGAGGAGAGGCTCTCCGAGGAGGGCGTCCCCGAGTTCCTGGCGGACTACGGCTACGACATGACCTGCGGGACCGGGATGGTCGACCAGCTGACCGCGAGGTTCGCGCTCTGCCCGTCCATGCCCCCGGAGGTCGGCCTGTTCCTCGACTATCCGATGGAGGACGTGAAGGGCTACATCGAGCACAGCGGCAGGTGCTGCAGGTGCATCGGGTGCTGGAAGGTCTACGGGGACGTCGAGGACGCCGAGAAGAGGTTCAGGAGCTACAAGAGGTGCCGCGACATCTACTGCCGCAGGTTCTCCGAGGGCTGCTGCATCTCCAGGCTCGCCATAAGGGCCTGATCCCTGTCAGAACCAGCTGTCCAGGGAGCGCTGCTTCCTCCTGTCGGACTCCGCCTTCCTGGCCGCCTCTATCTTGTTCAGGACGGTCCTGACGCGGTCCGGGGAGAACCCGTGCTGCGACATCATCTCGACGACGCCCTCCTGGTCCACCTTCCCGGGCTTGACCGAGTAGTCGTCGGACCTGGGGCCGTTCAGGAATATCTCGCGGACGTCCTCGTAGCCGGGGATCTCGTACCCGGTCTGGGCGATGACCTCCTCGAGGGTCCCGTGCTTCTGGATGAGCTTCAGGCCCTTCTTGGGGCCGATCCCGGGGACGCCCGGGTTGAAGTCGGTGCCGATCATGATGCAGACGTCCACCAGCTGCTCGCGGGTGACTCCCAGGTCGGAGAGCATCCTCCCGGTGTCGATGACCTCTGGGGTGACGGTCTTGTACTGGTTCCTGCCGGGCATCTTGCGCCTGCCGGAGACGGTGAGGTTCCTGACCAGCGTGGGGGCCCCGAAGAGCACCGAGTCGAAATCCTGGGAGGCCGACGCGTGGACGTCCCCCCTCATGCACATGTACGCCGCCTGGGCCTCGCCGTCGCTGGGCGCCTGGACCACCGGGATGCCCATGAGGCGGAGCAGCTCCTTGGAGGACTCCAGGATCTCCGGGGTCATCCTCGAGGTCTGCTGAGCCTTGGAGAACGCCTTCTTCAGGTCGCCCTCCTCCAGCGCCTTCTCGTACTCCGCCTTGGCCTTCTCCCTGCGGGCTATGCGCTCCTCGATGGTGCCCGCCTTGAGCTCGCTGGGCTTCCCGTCGAAGACGAACGAGGGCTCGATGCCGTTCTCGATGAGGTTGCCGGTCCTGTATAGCAGTCCGGACAGGTGGGACGTGACGCGCCCCTGGTCGTCCATCAGCGGCTTGCCGTCGGGCTGCCTGATGATGGACAGGAACTGGAAGATGGTGTTGTACGCGTCCACCGCCACGGTCTTCCCGCGGAGGTCGGACAGCTCCACCGATTCGGCCTCGACGATCGGCGACAGGTTCACTCCCATCGGATCGCCCCGCGTTGGGCCCGAGGACCTGCCAGGCGGCGATGGTCGGGGCCATGTCGGCCTTCTTGAAGAGGAACGAGCCCGCGACGAGCACGGTGGCGCCCGCGTCCACGCAGACGGCCGCGGTGTCGTCGTTGACCCCGCCGTCCACGGATATCTCCAGGGCCGGGTTGTTCTCCCTGGCCCACTCGGCCGCGGCGGAGATCTTCCCCACGCACTCGGATATGAAGGACTGCCCGCCGAACCCGGGGTGGACGGTCATCACGAGCACGATGTCCACCAGGGGCAGCCAGGGCATGAGCTCCTCGACCGGGGTCTCCGGGTTGATGGAGATGCCGGCCTTCAGGCCCCTGGCCTTTATCCTCTCGATCGCGGCGCGGATGTCCCCTGTGGCCTCGATGTGCACCGTCACGGCGTCGCATCCGGCGTCGGCGAAGTCGTCCACGTAGCGGACGGGGTCCTCGATCATCAGGTGGGCGTCGAAGAACTTCTTGGAGCATCCCCTGACCGCCTTCACGACGGGCGCTCCGAACGTGATGTTCGGGACGAACATCCCGTCCATGACGTCCAGGTGGATCCAGTCCGCCCCGGCCGCGTCCACGCGGGAAACCTCCTCGCCCAGGCGGGAGAAGTCCGCCGACAGGATGGAAGGGGATACTCTTGTCATCGGTCCTCCTGGAACCTGTGTCCGTTATTATTGCTTGCCCTCCGCCGAACCTTCGCGCGAACCCATTATCTACGGCGTCGGCCAATCCAGGTGGCATGACGACAGCAAAGCACGGAACCGTGGAGGAGACATGCGACGTGGCGGGGTGCGACAAGCCCGCCGAGCGCTCGATAAACATCAAACAGGCCTCCAGGTCCAGCCTCAAGATGAAGTCCGAGGGCCTCCGCAGCGTGCACCTGTGCAAGGAGCACTACAAGGAGTACAAGAAGGAGACCAAGAGGGACAGGGAACTGGACCAGGTCTACTGATGGACATCCTCTTCCTGGGGACGTCGGCCGCCGTCCCGTCCAAGCAGCGGTCCACCTCCTGCGTCGCGGTGAGGGAGGGCGCGGACGTGGTCCTCCTCGACTGCGGGGAGGGCTCCCAGCGCCAGATCATGGCCTCGCCGGTCTCGTTCATGAAGATCCGGGCCATCCTGATCTCCCACATGCACGGCGACCACATCTTCGGCCTGCCGGGGCTGCTCCAGACCATGGGCCTCTCCGAGAGGAGGGAGCCGCTGACGGTGTACGGTCCCGCGGGCCTCGGGGCGTTCGTCCGTGCGACCATGTCGCTGACGGAGGACGAGGAGGCCGAGGCGCCGTACGAGATAGACGTGGTGGAGCTCGAGGGGGGCGAGACCTTCGAGGTCCGCGGCTTCTCGATATCCTGCTTCAGGACGGAGCACGGCATGAGGTCCCTGGGCTACGTGCTGAGGGAGCCGGACCGCCCGGGGAAGCTGGACCACAGGAAGGCGCTGGAGCTCGGGATCAGGGACGGGCCGGACATGGCCCGCCTGAAGGCGGGCGAGGCGGTCGGGGGAGTGAGGCCGGAGGACGTCCTCGGGCCGTCGGTCCCCGGGCTGAGCGTCGCGTACACCGGGGACACCAAGCCCTGCGGCTCCACCGTCGAGAACGTTCGCGGGGTGGACGTGCTGATCCACGAGGCCACCTACATGGACTCCGAGTCGCGGAACGCGGCGGAGCACAACCACAGCACGGCCGCCCAGGCCGCCCGCGTGGCGGGGGAGGCGGGCGTGCGCCACCTGATCCTCACGCACATAAGCCACCGCTACGAGGACCGCGAGGCCGTGGCCCTCGAGGCGAGGGCGATATTCCCGGAGACGTACGCCGCCGACGACATGGAGGCCTACCAGGTCACCCGCGGCGGGATAAGCGTCAGGGACGTCAGACAAGCTTGAGCATGTCGGCGTTGGTTATCATGCCGACTATGGTCCCCTTGCGGGACACCAGCACCGCGTTGTAGCCGGCCATCAGGCCGGTGACCGCGGACATCGGGGTGCTGTCGGAAACGACGGGATAGGGCTCCCTCATGACCTTCGAGATGGGGGTGCGGGACAGCTCGTCCATGGTCAGGCCCTCGCGGAGCAGCTCGAAGATCCCTCTCTCGGATATGCTGCCCACCGGGATCCCGGCGTCTATGACGGGGAGCTGGGAGTAGCCGGTCCTCCTCATGACCTCAGACGCCTCGTGGACCAGGTCGGTGCTCTGCACCGAGACGACGTCGCCCGAGGCCACGTCGGCGGCCTTCATGGTGCTGCCGTTGCCGCTCTTCAGCGCGTCCAGCGCCTCGAACAGGCGGACTATCGTCTCGTAGGAGGCGGACGTCCTCCCGCCCTCTATCTTGGCGATGGTGCTCTGGCTGACGCCGGACTCCCTGGACAGCTCGGTCTGCGTTATGTCCAGGGACTTCCTGATCCTCTTGATGTCGGATACCGGGGGGAACTTCA
>JAUNXZ010000091.1 GCA_030539515.1 Thermoplasmata archaeon | reverse complement strand
GACGGTTCCAGTCGTGGCGGAGCAGTCCAGCTCGATGGTTCCGTTGTTGGTGATCTTGTTGAGGGCGATGGTTCCGGTTCCGCCGAGTGTGACGGTGGAGGTCTCCCAGATCGTGACGGTGTTGGTGGTGGTCGTGAGGCTTCCGCTTCCCCTGACGGTGACGTTGCCGAGGAGGGTGACGCTAGTGATGGTCAGGTCACCGTCAGTTCCGACGGTGATGTTGCCGGTAACGTAGGTCGTCTCGGACTCCGCATCGTAGATGATGGTGAGCCTGCTGGCGTTGATGCCGTTGGCATCGCTGAGGATGGTGGTGCCAGCGACGGTCACTGTGGTCAGGGTGCTGTTGCTTCCGCCGATGTTGCTGATGGTGACGGAGAAGCTGTAGCTGTTCTCATTGGTGATGATGAGGCCGGTGCTGGTGGAGGCGTTGAAGGTCTCGATCTGACCGTCCTCCGTGATGGCAATCGTGTCCTCACCGGTCGCGCTCACGTCCGCCACGGGGGCGATGAAACAGAACGCGCAGGCGAAGCAGGCCACGGCTGCCACAAGAGCGAGAAGCTTTTTGGAGCTCCCGCTGTTGCTGATTTTGCTTGTTGTCATATTCCTACCTCCGGGGATTCGCTATCCCCGGGCTATTGCACCGAATCCCATCCCTCTCCGGATTCTCTTTAGGATCCTGTGCTAGAACGGCTTTATTGGTAGGAGATATAAGGCCGATTGGCGCACACGTTCGGAATCGGTGTTAAGAAAACGGTGTCTTTCCGAGTACAGTATAGCCAGACATCTAAACTCATAGGAATCTTGAGTCCGTTAAGGTAGTCGAACCATAATCCTAAGGGCGGTCGGACGGGCTGGACTAACGCCGTTGAACCCATCAGGACGTATCAGTTCTATACTCCTATAACCATAAACTTGGTTGATTATGCGTCCAGGACCCGGTACCGAGGGAATGCGGATCCCACAGGCATCCGACACCCCCGGTCGCCCGTGAGGAGCGGCGCAGCCGCGACGAACCCAACAAGCGGGAGGGGCGCAGCCCCGGCCACGCCTTTCGGCCCCGCCTGGGTGATAACATGCAATGCGGCCCCTAGTATTCGAGGCCCTTTCATGGATGCCTTGCGATCACGGCGAGCCAGCACTCCTCGGGCTTCCTCTCCACGCGTATATCGGTGAAGCCCGCTTCTCCAGCGCCTCGGTCAGCTCATCCTTGCTGTAGACCCTCAGGCCGGCCTCGTGCGTCCACTCAAGGTCCTCGGAGTTCTCGCCGTCCGCCTCGTTGCAGACCATCAGCATCCCGCCGGGCCTCATCACGCGGAACACGCCCTTGAACGCCTCCCCGATGTCCGGCCAGAAGTACACGG
Source organism: Thermoplasmata archaeon (assembly GCA_030539515.1). Taxonomy (GTDB): domain Archaea; phylum Thermoplasmatota; class Thermoplasmata; order Methanomassiliicoccales; family Methanomethylophilaceae; genus Methanoprimaticola. The sequence goes on along the minus strand of JAUNXZ010000091.1, from coordinate 4,478 downwards.
TCTCGAACGCGGTGACGATATCGAAGGATTCATCCTCGAACGGGAGGTCCATGACATCCCCCTGAACGACCCTGCACCGTCCCGCCTTCACTGCCGAACGGTTGGTGCGGATCGACTTGGACACACTCGTTTCCGAGTAGTCCACTCCCGTGACCGTGCCGTGCGTCGACTTCGACAGCAGCCTTTTCAGATTGGCACCGCCGCCGCAACCGATGTCCAGGCAGTCGTCTTTGCACTCCACCGTGAAATGAACGAACCCCCACTCGGACAGCCTCGCGTGGGCGCCCTTGTTCATCCTCCTGAGGGTGAGGATGCCCCCGATCCCCCTAGGCCTCCTGGCGTTCTCGATGCGCGACATAGTCCCGCAACAGCATTCCTGGTAGATAAGCCCCGACTTGTGAGTGAATCCGCTTAGGTCATAGCTTATAAGAGATGAGACGCCGTGGAGTCACAGCCTCTGGGGAGGGGCGCGGCCGGACCATGCAAAAGGAGACAGGATATGAGAAGGAAGAACCGTATGATCGTGGGGAGGGCGGCAGTGTCCGTGCTCTCCTACCCCAAGCTGCTGGCCCTGGCGCTGATCGTGCTGGGCGCGGGGCTCGCCATGTGCTCGCACCTGCCGGAGACCCTCGAGTTCGTCGAGGAGGGCTGGCTGCCGTACATCCGCGCCGCCGGTGCGGCGCTCATCATCGCATCGCCGTTCGTCGCCAGGCGCGCCTGGCGCAGGGACGACGACCACATGTACATGAGGAGGGGCCGCTGCCGGATCACCGGCGAGTGCGGCATGTGCCACGGCGCCTGCGCCGAGTGCGACCTCGCCCAGGAGTACATCAGGGTCCTCAACGGCCACTGGGAGAGGAACCGCTGAGCAACAAAGGGGGTCTTCCCCCGCCTTTCCGATCCCATCGGCAACGGATGGTTCAGCCGTTCCTGACGACGAACACGGTCTTTCCAGTGAACGCCATCCCGTAGACGTGCGAGCCTTCGGGGAGGCCCTCGGCGTACCCTCTGGAGAGGGCCTGCTCCAGTGCACCGCGCGCGGCGGACTCCAGTGCCGCCGTACCGCCCTTCCTCAGGTGCTTGACCTCGATCACCGCGCCGACCCCGCCCCTCTCCGGCGACATCCTGAGGTCGTACCGCCCGTCCCCCGCCTCGAACTCCGCGGACACCGCGTAGCCGGGGGAGGATGCCATGAGCAGGCCCATGAAGAGGTTCCTGTAGTCGTTCTCGCACTTCAGGGCCAGCGAGCCCACGTGCATCCTGAGGATCCGCTCGGCCGCTAGCCTGGCGGCGTCCGTATCCCCGCGGACCAGCGCTTCGGAGAACTCCCTCGCCTTCGACGTGTTGTCGGGCGATGCGAAGCTGGCGATGGATGTGGACAGGATGCTCCGGACCTCGCCGTTCGGCGCCGACAGGCGGTATCCCCCACCCCTCCTCGGGACCGCCTTCAGGTACCCGGACATGACGAGGACGGACATCAGGCTCCCGGATGCCTCGGTCAGCTGCTCGAAGGTCACCTGGCTGTCGACGGCCCCTTCTATGCGCCCTCCGGACGCCAGGGCCACCAGCCTGCCGCAGGTGTCGTCGTCCGCGTTGCGGATCATCCCCCTCAGGACGGCATCCGAACCGGTGTTGGCCCAGTACAGGTCGGCCTTGAAGCCGGACTGGGCGTAGCACAGTATGCTCCATGGATTGTAGACGTCCACGTCGCCGAACCTGTACCCGTCGTACATCCTCTTCGCGGTGCGCATCTTCTCCGGATGGCCGCACTCCTCCAGGAGTTTCCGCACCTCCTCTTCCGTGAAGCCGAACATCTCCCCGAACCCGGGGTTCAGGACGTTGTAGACGAAGACGTTGTTCATCCCGGAGAACAGCCCCTCCTTGGAGATCTGCATCACGCCGGTGACCACGGCGAACTCCATGCTCTTGTTGCCTTTGAGCCCCTGGCTGAGCAGGCCTCTCAGGACGTTCATAACATTTCTCTGGACGGCGGCGTTCGAGTAGGCGTTGTTGACCGCGTTGTCGTATTCGTCGATCAGGACCACGGGCTTCCGGCCGTGGTGCCTCTCCAGCATCCGGCACAGGATCCTGATGGACTTCTTCAGGACGGAGAGGTTCGCCTTCCCGTCGAATATCTCTCTGAACCATTCCCTGTCCTTGCTCATGACCCTGTCGGACTCCGACAGGTATTCGAACGTGCCGAATAGCTCCGACATTGTCGCGGAGAGGTCATCCTTGAACTGCGCGTAATTTGATGAATCCAGATCCTTGAGGCACAGCAGCACGACCGGGCGGGAGTTCTTCATCGGGTCGTCGGGCATCGTCCTGGAGATGTCCAGGCCGTCGAACCATGTGTTGCCCGCGTACTCCATGTTGAAGTAGGCGTCGAGCATGGATATGCTCAGGGACTTGCCGAACCTCCTGGGCCTGGTTATGATGAAGACCCCGGTGCCGTCGAGCCTCTCGATCTCCGCGATCATGGACGTCTTGTCCGCGTAGTACAGCCCCCTGTCGCGTATGGCCGCGAAGTCCTCGATGCCGACGGGAAGGTTCCTCATGCCCAGTTGATGGCCTATCCGCAATATAACGGTTGTACACGGTCTTTCCGGATGCGACGGCCGTATCCGCTGACGTTCCGGGTTACGCGGATACGGGACGGATGCCGGGCGTTAGGGCCGTTCCAACAGAACGCCCCGCCTTTCCGCTTCATCGGGATTCCTATCCTTAGTAATTTATACCTACCTGGCCCATCCAGGAAAGAGGTGGGACAGATGGGATACAAAGGAATGGCTATCGCCACTGCACTGGTCGCTATCCTGGCGGCTGGATCGGTTTACGTCCTGTTGCAGCCTGCGGACGACGAATACTCCGGCGGGCACCAGGTGGACTACGTCCTCCTGTACGACAACCTCGAGAGGATCTCCCACTACGGAGTGGCTGTCCTCGGAGACTCGGAGTCGGATTCCGCGAGGGAGCTGGCGATGACGTTCGGCGGCACCGTCGTATCATCCACAGAGGACATCGGGAGCAACGCCATCGTCTTCGTGGACGCTTCGTGGGACGTGACTGCGGACGATAGGTCCAGGGCCGTGGCGGATCTGGTCAATGGAGGAAAGCTGGTCGGCAGCTTCGACGACCCGTACATGTTCCGCGACGCCTCGCACTACCTGTCGTACTCCGCATGGTCAGGCGAGGGCGACTTCGTCGGGATGTACACGGGCTACAAGGGAGTGGCGCTCGACGTGATAGCCGACGACGATGACATCGTCCTCGAGCGCGTGTGCGAGGGGATCCTGGAGATGTTCAGGGAATCTCCTCCAGCCACGGCCTGAGGACGGGCCGAAACGGCCAGGAAACAGGGGCATCGTTCCCCATTCACTCTTTGGCCTTTCATGCCGTGGCCGACAGGCGGTGCTCTATCCTGATTATCTTCCAGAAGGGGATCTCCGTGAACTTCTCGCCCTCCCTGTAAAGGCTCTTCCAGGGGTAACCATCGCGGCGCGTCAGGTTGGGCAGGTCGCTCGCCGTGAACCCGCTGTGCGCGTCAGCGAAGTCCGCCAGGAACATGGCAGTGTCCGGATCGATGTCACCGGGAGGATCGCAGTGGAGGATGGGCATCCCCGCGTAGATGCGGTACTCCCTGTACACCTGCGGGACAACCGGGCCGAACCTACAGGCGCAGATCGCATCCTCAAAGAGGTAGAGGCCGCGGGTCCTGTGGAACTCGACCCAGGCATAGTAGAGCATCTTCTGGAGCTTCATGTTGGTGACGGGGTTGCCGTCGTCCGCGTACTTGCGGATGATGAAGCGCGCCACGTCGGTGGCATTGTAGGGTGGCGTTCCGTTCACGAGTGCGATACCGCCATTCCGGTACATAAACCCGGACGGCTGAAAGGGGATGAAAAGATAGGAGGGTGCCGGGGCGGAGCCCCGGCCGGCCCCCGTAATCGGGGGCCTTTAAAAGGTTCAGTAGGACACGCCCTGCCAGAGCATGGCGTTGGCGACCTTCTCGAACCCGGCGATGTTGGCACCGGCGACGAGGTTGCCCTCCATGCCGTACCTCTTGGCCGCGGCGGCGGACTCGGCGTAGATCGTCTTCATGATGTCCTTGAGCTTGGAGTCGACCTCCTCGAAGGACCAGGACAGCCTGGCGCTGTTCTGGCACATCTCCAGCGCGGAGGTGGCGACGCCGCCGGCGTTGGCGGCCTTGGCGGGCCCGAAGAGGACACCGGCCTGCTGGAACGCGGCGATGGCTCCGGGCGTGCTGGGCATGTTGGCTCCCTCGGCGACGGCGAAGCATCCGTTCTTGATCAGGACCTTGGCGGACTCCTCGTCCAGCTCGTTCTGCGTCGCGCACGGGAGGGCGATGTCGCAGGGGATGGTCCAGATGCCGGCGCATCCCTCGGTGTACTTCGCGCTGGGCACGTAGTCGAGGTACGTCTTTATCCTGGCCCTCTTGACCTCCTTGATCTCCTGGA
>JAUNXZ010000090.1 GCA_030539515.1 Thermoplasmata archaeon | reverse complement strand
GCCCTCGCCGGCGCGGTGGAGACGCTGCTCATCCTCGACTCCAAGGTCAGGGCCCAGGACATGGACGACGTGGTCCGCGCGGTCGAGAGCCAGAAGGGCAGCGTGATCGTGGTCTCGGAGCAGCACGACGGCGGGAAGTCGCTGGCCGCGCTCGGAGGGATGGGGGCCATCCTCAGGTACCGCGTCTGACGCCGCCGTCCCCTTCCGCATTTAACCATTAAATATCCTGCTTTTATATGGGATATCAGCTTGGGCCGCCGTTGCGAGCGGCCCGAGGATGGGATGCGCATGAAGACAAAGAACGAGGTAGTCGACCGCTTAAACGTGCCCGTATGCATCTGCGACTCCACACTGGGGTCCGGGGAGCAGACGCCCGGAGCGGTCTTCTCCGACATCGAGAAGTACAGGATCGCCAAGCTGCTGGACGAGGCCGGAGTGCCCCAGATCGAGGCCGGGAACCCCGCCCTCGGCGAGGCCGAGAAGGCGTCCGTCAGGCACATCGCCCGCATGGGCCTGTCCGCATCGGTCATGTCCTCCAACAGGGCGGACATCGCCGACATCAACGCCAGCCTGGAGTGCGACGTGGACTCCGTTTCCATCGGGCTCCCCGTCTCGGACATCCAGATGTCCAACCTCCTGGGCAAGGACAGGGAGTGGGTCCTCAACAAGATCTACGAGTCCGTGTTCTACGCCGCGGAGCACGGCCTCTACATCGGGTTCGTCGCGGAGGACGCCTCCAGGGCGGACCTCGGGTTCCTGATCGACGTCGCCAAGGTCGCCAAGGAGGCCGGGGCGGACCGCTTCGCCTACTGCGACAGCGTCGGCGTGGAGGATCCCTTCACCTGCAACGAGCGCGTGAGGATGCTGAAGCAGATCTCCGGCATCGACATCGAGATCATCGCCCGCAACGACTTCGGCATGGCCACCGCGAACACCCTCGCCGCCCTCAAGGCCGGCGCCAGGTTCGCCAGGGTCACGACGATGGGTCTCGGCCTCAGGGCCGGAAACGCCCCCCTCGAGGAGGCCGTCCTGTCCGCCAGGCACCTGCTCGGCGTCGACACTGGAATCGACTCCACCAAGCTCCCCGCCCTCGCCGCATCGGTATCCAGGGCCTCCGGGGTGGCCATCTGGCCCAGCAAGCCCGTGCTCGGCTCCAACTGCTTCGCGCAGGAGACCGGCATCATCAACAACCCCTCGGTCACCGAGCCCTACGACCCCTCCGAGGTCGGGCTCGCCAGGTCCATCGTCATCGGCAAGCACGCGGTCAGGAACACCGTCGTGGCCGCCCTGGCGGAGATCGGCATCGAGGTCGACAGGAACGACGCGGACAGGCTCCTCGTTGCAGTCAGGAGCGCCTCCGCGCAGATGCACCGCAGCCTCACGCCCGACGAGCTCTTCCTGCTCTACTCGGACATGGTCTCCGGCGACAACACCTACTGCGACGAGCCTGCCGGGCCCACCGGACCCGCGGGACCCGCCGAGTGACAATAAACCCCGGATCCGCCCCGCGCGGGTCCGGGACCCCAAACTACACTCTAATGTTGTAATATCGTCTAGCTTGATGTATCCATTATAATCGGGCTCCAAGACTTCCGTCGCATGTCTGTGTTGAAGATCGGCGAGGTCCTGGAGCTGAAGCACGTCACCAACGTGATCGTCTGCCTCATGGTCAGGGGACCGATGAGGAAGACGGAGATCTACAAGCACACCTCCACCAACCCCCGGATGGCCAGGAAGCTGGATATCCTGGAGGAGAAGGGCATCGTGGAGATGAGCAGCGAGGGCAACTCCACATACGTCTCCCTCACGAACGCCGGGATGTCCCTCGGGAGGGCCCTGTGCGAGGCGGAGGTGAGCATGTACGGCGGAATGACCGACGGCTTCCGCAGCATCGGCGCCGGCGGTTCCCCGGACATCGCCGGGCCGGACTCAGAGGACGAGGGACGCGACGGCGGCGGCCGCGTCGTGGACGGCGACCCAGTCCCAGGCCCCGGTGAACATGTACTCGACGCCCAGGGCGGCGATCAGCAGCCCGACTATGCGCGACATCACGCTCAGCGCCTTGTCGCCCACCATCCTCATAATGAACGGGGCGCACCGGAGGAGCAGCCAGGTCGCGGCCAGCGCCAGCGTCCCGGCGAGGACCACCAGCGGGTAGCCGTACTCGCCCGTGAGCAGGATGGACGCGGTTATCACACCGGGCCCGGTGAGCACCGGCGTGGCGATGATAACCCAGGGCGCGTCCTTCTCGCTGCCGTCGCTCTTCGAGAGCTTCAGCGCGAAGATCAGCTCCACGCCCATCAGCACGAGCACGAGTCCTCCCGCCACCTGGAAGCTCTCCATCGAGATCCCGAAGAGGTCCATCAGGGGCTCCCCGATGAAGATGAAGACGTACAGCAGGATTGCCGCCACGAGAACCGCGCGGTTGCAGTAGCTCCTGACCGTCTTCGAGTCGAGCCCCTTGGTCACCGATATGAACATCGGCAGGCTCGCGAACGGGTCCATGATGAATATCAGGGACACGACCACGGAGAAGAACGCCACGATGTCCATGGAGACCCTATCGGGGTGCGTGTATAATATGGGATGCGGGGAGGGGAGGCCCCTCCCCGTTCCGCTCACTCGTAGGAGCGGTTGTCGGTGACGTGGTTCGCCTTGCCCTCGAACCTCTGGAGGGAGCCGGGCAGCACGAGCCTGACGTCCGCCTTGATGTTGAGGACGCTCTTCAGGCGGGCGGTGAGCTGCTTGGCCATATCGGCGAGCTCGTTCATGTCCTCCGTCAGGGAGTCCTCGTTGAGCTCGACCTCCACGGTCATGGCGTCCATGTAGTTGCTGTTCTCCAGTGTGATGTGGTAGAACGGCGAGAGGAACGGCAGCTCGCCGATGACGCTCTCGATCTGCGACGGGAAGACGTTCACTCCGCGGACGACGAGCATGTCGTCGGTCCTGCCGGTTATCCTGCCGAGGCGGGGGTGGGTCCTCCCGCAGGCGCACCTCTCCCATGTGAGGGTGGTGATGTCGCCCATTTTGTAGCGGATGAGCGGGAAGGCCTCCTTCTGGAGCATGGTGACGACCATCTCCCCGGGCTGGCCCTCGGGGACGGGGTTGCCGTCCCTGTCGAGGATCTCGATGTACGCCAGGTCCGCCCACGCGTGCAGGCCGACCTGCTCCGAGCACTCGAGGAACATGGGCCCGGACATCTCGCTGGCGCCGTAGCAGTTGTGGACGCGGACGCCGGTCCTCTCCTGGAGCTTGCGCCTCATGCTCTCCGACCAGGGCTCCCCGCCGGCGATCGCGAGCTTCACCTTCGTGTCCCTGCGGATGTCGACGCCGAGGCGGTCGCAGGTGTCCGCGATGTGGAACATGTACGACGGCGTTCCCGCCCACGCGGTGACCGGAAGGTCCTGCATGAGCTGGATCTGCCTCTCGGTGTTGCCGGTGCTGATCGGGAGGACCGTCGCCCCGAGGTGCTCCGCGCCGTAGTGGACGCCGAGGCCGCCGGTGAACAGCCCGTACCCGTGGAAGTTCTGGAGCATGTCCTTCCTGGTCATGCCGAAGGAGGTCATGCCGCGGGCGAGGGACTCGGTCCAGTTGTCCAGGTCCTTCTGCGTGTACCCTACGACGGTGGGCCTGCCGGTGGTCCCTGAGGAGACGTGGACCCTGGCGATCTCGTCGTACGGCACGGTGAAGAGCCTGTCGGGATAGTTGTCGCGGAGGTCCGACTTGCGCATGAAGGGGACCTTCCTGAAGGAATCGAAGTCGACGACGTCGTCCGGGGTGACCCCGGCCTCGACCATCCTGTCGTGGAAGAACGGGGACTTGTCGTACATCTCGCGGACCTTCGCCTTCAGCATCTCAAGCTGCCAGGCCTGAAGTTCCTCGCGGGGCATAGTCTCGATCCTCTCGTTCCAGAAAGCCATGTCGTCTCCTCACTGTCCAGTGCTATCATATAGCACACGGGCGGTCGTCCGTTATGTTCCGCGGTATTTATAGGATGCGCGACGCGCGGGACCGTCCGGCGTCCCCGCGGCGACGGCACATAATGCGATATATCCCGTCCCCGATGGGCATCCACCATGGCAGAACTCAACAGGGAGGAGAGGGGGCGCATCCGGGAGGAGAGACTGGAGCGTGAGAAGGCCGAAGCCGAGGCCAGGGCCCGGTTCGTCGAGGATCTCCGTTCGCGCGGGACGCCGATCCCTGGCAGCGACTCCTACTTCGTCGGGGACGCGTACGGCAGGGAGTTCGACGTGCCTCCCGGGATCACGCTGCTCGGCCTCTACGACAAGGGGTTCACCGTCATACACTACACCGATTCGGAGAGCGACCTGAGGCCGCGCCTCCACAGCATCTCCGGCAGGGAGGCCGCGGATGCGCTGGACCCGGCCCGCAGGAAGTCGATGGACCATCCGCAGCACCCCGTGTTCGTGACGTCGTTCATCAGCGCGTCCGGGAGGGACGGGATACGCGTCCTCAGAGGCGTGTACTCCAACGGCTTCCTCCTCGACGCCGACGCCGCGGTCGCCGAGGCGTCCCGGTTCGGGAGGCCCGGAGAGGTCGTAGAGGACAGGTCCCGCTTCGATTGAACAGAGAAGGTGGAAGGCGGCCGCCCCCTCGGGGGGGGGGACGGCCTGTTTCCTCACGAGAGCGTGACGGAGCCCGCGACGCGGAGCTTCCCGCCCTCGAGGTACATGATCGTGGCGGCGTCCCCGGGCCTGTGGATGATGTCCGACTCGAGCTCGAAGACGACAGACGCCGAGCGGAAGTCCGCCCCGTCGTCCACGGAGGCGACCCTGCAGGGCACCATCTGCATCCAGTGCCCGATGTGGAGGACCATGCCCTCCTTCAGCGGGGACGGCCAGTACTTCACCAGGGAGACCTTCCCCTCGATGCGCCTGGACATCTTGACCGACGGGTCGGTGGTCACGACGAATCCCCTGTCGAGGTCGTCGGACTCGATGCCGCGCAGCGCGAGGCCGACGTGGTCGCCCTTGACGCCGTCGTCGGCGTCGATGTCGTGCTTCTGGATGGATTTGAGGGTGACTTCACGGCCCAGGGGGAACACGGTCATCTTGTCGTGCTTCCTGAACCACCCGTCGATGACGGAGCCGAGCACGACGGTGCCCACTCCCTTCACGTTGAAGTGGCTGTCCACCGGGCACGACCCGCACGTCCCGTCGCCGGGCTGCCTTCCCTCTGCTTTGGCCATCGCGATGAGCTCCTCCCTCATCTTGATGGGGTCCTCCTCCTTGATCTCGTAGTTCTCGAGGCAGGTCCCGGCCAGGATGGGCTTCAGCTGCTCCGGCTGGATGTAGTTCCTGAGGACGATCCATCCCTTGTCGATTCCCAGGGAATCCGTCATGACGATGGTCTCGCCGAGGAACGAGTCGATCTTGTCCACCACGAGTATGGCGAACTCGGACATCGCCACCGAGTAGAACAGCGACGACAGCTTCTCGGGGTACTTCGAGGGCTCGATCAGGGTGAACGAGTCGGTTCCCGACTTGTGGTCGTAGAACGTCATGTCCGTGACCGTCCCCTTCTTGCCGACGGCGCCGGCGAAGTCCTTCGCCCCGAGGACGGCTATGTTGAGGTTGCCCATGATCAGATCTCCGCGTCGTCAAGGAGCCTTATACCCGCTCCCTCGAGGATGGAGACGGCCCTCTCGGTGTCGTCCACGCGCACGAACAGCACGCTCTCGGTGGCGCCGGTGTAGAAGTAGCCGTACTCGATGTTGACGTCCGCCTTGCCGAGCACGTCCGCGGCCTCGAAGAACGAGTCCGCTGCGTCCTCCACGGCGATGGCGATGATGTCCGTCTTGCGGATGATGATGCCCTTCTCCCTGAGCCTCTCGAAGGA
>JAUNXZ010000008.1 GCA_030539515.1 Thermoplasmata archaeon | reverse complement strand
CGAGGAAGAGGAAAAATCGAGCAGGTATAGTGCGACGAACTGGGAAACCGTTAATCCAAGTAAGTTTGTAAAAACATGAATTATAAACCCTTCATATATAAAATATGTCAATGATAATGAGACCAAATGCCATATTATCAACCAAACATATGGGAATTATTTGATTCATTTTGGAAACCAAATACATTTATAGGTAATTGGATGTAACATCCAACTGATAATATGTCATTATCAAAAAATCAGATAATCGCCGTCGCGGCCGCGGTCATCATCGTGGTCGCCGCCGTCGGCGCGTACTTCGTTCTCAACGGGAACGGGTCTAAGGACAGCTCCTCATACGACGGGGACGGTGTCACGATCACCACGTTCACCGACTACAACGGCAACACCGCGGAGCTCACATTCACGGAGATCCCCGAACGCGTGGTGGTCGGATGCAACACAGCCCTGAATCTCCTGCTCTACCTCGGCCTCGGCGACCGCATCGTCGGAGCCTACTACGACGAGGAAGAGGTCTGGGACGAGGTGCAGGACGAGTACGACGCCCTCTGCGAGCGCATCGGCGAGGTCGACGCCTCCGGGTCCAAGCACCTGTCCGGGAACATCTCAACCGACGTCCTCCTCAGCTGGGAGCCCGACCTCGTCATCGGATGGGTCTCCTGGAACTCCGACGGCCTCGGGACCGTCGACTTCTTCAAGGAGAACGGCTGCAACGTCATGTCCTTCAACACCATGACCTCCTCCAGCTACCGCACCGTGGAGCTCATGAAGCAGGACTACGACAACATCGGAGCCATCTTCGACTGCGAGTCCAAGACCACCGCCCTCTACAACACGATCGTCTCCGAGATCTCCACCATCACCGAGAGCCTCGATGGGATGGACACCGTCTACTACTGCCTTGTCGACGGCGCGGTCAACACCGAGAAGGGAACCGTATGGGTGTACTCCAACACCAACTTCATCGCCACGGTCCTCAACGGCATGGGATTCACCAACGCCTTCCCCAGCGGAGGCACCATCTCCCTCGCCTCCGTGTACGAGGCGATCGGGACCACCGACATCGACCTTATCATCTACGTGACCTACGGAAGCGTCACGCTGGAGAAGTCCTACCAGAGCTGGGCCGACGACGCTGACCTGAGCAAGTGCTCAGCCATCCAGAACGGGAACTACATCGAGATGAAGCTCAGCTGCTCCTACGGGACCAGCCCCGAGCTCCTGGACGTCCTCGAGTTCGTCTACGAGTACGTGACCAGGATGTGAAACCGAGGGGGGCCCAGCCCCCCGAACCCCAACTGAACCAAGGCAGGAATCGGAATGGAGCTCGGTAAGATCTCTACCTTCGGGCTTTGCATCGGACTCATAGCCGTAATGGTGGTCCTGGCCTGCGCCTCGGTGTTCATCGGCGCGGTCTCGATACCCTTCGACTACGTGGTGCGCATCCTGATCAACAAGATCACCTTCGGATACGTGGGGGACCTCTCCGGCATACCGGACTACATGGTGTCCATCGTGTGGAGGCTGTACGCGCCGAGGGTGCTCCTCGGCCTCATAGTCGGCGCCGGGCTGGCCATGGTCGGCGTGGTCATGCAGGCCATGGTGCAGAACCCACTGGCCGACCCGTACATCCTGGGGATATCGTCGGGTGCGTCGATCGGAGCCACGTTCGCCATCCTGATGGGGGCGTCCGTCCTCGCGGGCACGATGTTCTCGTCCTTCGGGATACAGTTCTTCGCGTTCGTCGGCGCCCTGGGCTCGTCCGCGTTCGTGTTCATCCTGTCCGCCGTGGGCGGGAGGATAACGACCACCAAGCTCGTGCTGTCCGGTGTGATAATATCGTGCATATGCAGCGCGATATCGAACCTCATCGTCTACCTGGAGCCCGACGCGGAGGGCATGCGCTCCCTGACGTTCTGGCTGATGGGGTCGCTGTCCACCCAGGACTTCGGCGCCGCCATCCAGTGCGGCATCTTCGTCCTCATCGGGCTGGTGTTCTTCTCCACGCAGATGCGCAACCTCAACGCGATGATGCTGGGGGACTCGACGGCGACGACCCTGGGAGTAGACCTGAACCGCCTGAGGAAGATCTACATCGTCCTCACCTCGGTTATCATCGCGATCATTGTCTGTAACTGCGGGGTCATCGGCTTCGTGGGGCTCATCATACCGCATATAGCGCGCGGCCTCGTGGGGACCAACCACTGGAAGCTGTTCCCCGTGTCCATCCTCATCGGTGCGATATTCATGATGCTGGCCGACATCGCCGCCAGGTCCATGGCGTCCTCCGAGATACCCATCGGGATCATCACGTCCCTCTGCGGGGCGCCGGTGTTCGCGTACATCATGCTGAAGAAGTCCTACGGATTCGGCGGCGGGGAGGGGAGCCGATGGACATCGACGTGTCCGGCGTGTCCGTCTCCGTGCCGAAGAAGCGCATCGTCGAGGGGGCCGATCTCCATGTGGACGAGGGCGAGTTCGTCGGACTTCTCGGGCCCAACGGCTCGGGTAAGTCCACTCTCCTGAAGACGGTCTACCGCACCATGAAGAGGGACTGCGGGGAGATTACCCTCGACGGGAGGGACATAGACGGCCTCTCGCTCAGGGACAGCGCGCTGATGATGTCCGTCGTCACCCAGCACAACTACTACAACTTCGACTTCAAGGTCGAGGAGGTGGTGATGATGGGCAGGACCCCCCACAAGAGGACCATGGAGATGGACAACGAGGAGGACCGCCTCATTGTGGAGGATGCCCTCTCGAAGGTGAACATGCTTGACCTCCGCGACAGGAGCTTCTCCTCGCTCTCGGGAGGGGAGCAGCAGAGGATCATCCTCGCCCGCGCCCTCGCCCAGCAGACGCCCTGCCTGGTCCTCGACGAGCCCACGAACCACCTGGACGTCAAGTACCAGCTGGAGGTCCTGGACATCGTCAAGTCGATAGGGTGCACCGCGCTGTGCGCCCTGCACGATCTGAACCTCGCCGCACAGTACTGCGACCGCATCTACATCATGCAGAACGGGCGCATCGTCGAGAACGGGACGCCGGAGGACATCATCACGGAGGAGATGATCTCCAGGATATACGGCGTGAAGGCCTCCGTGGAGCGCCACCCGGGCACCGGGAAGCTCAACATCGTTTACTATCCGAAGTACGGCCGTGTAACGGATCCGCGCCCGGAATGAACCAAACGGCCGTCTTACGGCGGCCTTCCCCCATTCTTCTTCCTTATCCGTACCAGGCTGGCCAGTTTCAGCTCAGGGGTCGTTCGGGACCACGGTCGTTGTATAGCAGTCGTAATCAGTTTATACATCGGCTTCCATCATTCCCAATAATGGGCTGGATGCATTCCTCAAGCTTGAACCGTACCGTTGCGGAGGCCGTGCACGCGGCGTCGGCCCCCATGCCCGTCCTGGTCCTGCCGACAGCCCTCGCCGTCATGGCGTCCCTGGACCGCTCGGTCTCCGAGATCCACCTGCTGGGCCTCGCGATGCTCGTCGCATTGGCATGGTTCGGCTTCCGTTCGGACCGATTCAGCAGAGGAGACATGCAACCCTTGCAATCACGCCCAATAGACTTAGGGCGGATCAACCCGCCGGAGCCGCGAAGAAATACGATATCTGCAAGCCCAACAAGGCGGGATTCCTTCTCTCGTCCTCGGTGATGGTGACAACGGGGATCGTATCCCTCGCCATAGTCTTCGTCATCCTGAAGTTCCTATGTCCAGGATACGAGGGGCTTGCGGCGGTCATGCCGGGAATCGTGTTTTTATTCTTCCATTTCTGCCTCCACGATTTCGTGGAGAGGATGATCTCTTGGCGTCCAGGAAAATCTCTCAGAAAGAGAGGCAGATGACTGGTTCTGCGCCCGGCAGAACGAATTGTCATTGCAGCATTTCACTCCCTCGTCAGTCCGCTGAAACCCGAGTTGTGGCGGCTTCACCGAGAGTTAATATACTTGTTCAAATCCTATCGTATTCATGGACGACAACATCATCCTCAATCCCGCCAAGGCCGGAGTCGTACTCGCAACCCTGGTGATGTCCGCTTCCGCGATTGCGCCGTTCATTGTGGCGTTTCTCGCAATCCAGGCAGTGGCTCCGGATATGGTGGTCGTATCGTTCGTGGTGCCTGTTCTGGTATTCTTCCTCTACATTTTCTGTGCCCAGGGTTTCGTCGGGCGCATGTGGGAGTGGAAGCCCCGTTCCTGGAGAGAGTGACCGATGACTGTGGCTGAGGAGTCCGCCAGGATGAACGCCGAGAAGATGGCGTCGATGGCAGGTGCCTCCACCGCACTCATCTCCTCGACAATCCTGGCTCTGATGACCGCGATTGTATCCGTCCTAACCGCTGGCGGAGAGTACGTGATCTTTGCCGCATTCGCCATAGCATGCATCCTAATTCTGCTGATGTATGTCTACAACTGGTTCGAATGCATGCGCTCCCGCTACAGGAGGGGTTATCTCGAACTCCTCGCGTGCTCGGTGATCGAGGCCCACAAGGATGACATCGGTCCCGACGACGAATCCTCCAGCGGGATCGCCGAACTGGCCGATGACCTCCGCCGCTATTTCGCACTGTCCGACCAGCAGATCGACGACCTGATATGCTCGGCGCTGAGCCGCGTCTCCGCGGAGGGGCCTTCGATGTCTGGCGTCTTCTTCCTCGACAGGCCGTATCCCGCGTCTCAATCCAGTTAAATACGCGCTTCCCATGCGTCGTCCCATGGCAATCATAAAGGAGTCCGGCCAGGTCTCCGTCTCCGACGGCACCGTGTCCGTCGGGGGCTGGGTCCAGGACACCAGGAACCTGGGCGGGATCTCGTTCATCACCATGCGCGACAGGGACGGCACCTACCAGGTGACCATGCCCAAGAAGAAGATCGACCCCGAGCTCTTCGGGCTCCTGACCACCCTGCCCCGCGAGACCGTCGTCCGCATCGAGGGCGAGGTCAAGGAGAGCAACCAGACCGCCACCGGATGGGAGATCATCCCCACCGCGGCGGAGGTCGTCTCCCAGGCTGCTGTTCCTCTTCCGCTCGGCGTCGTCGACAAGGTCAACGTCGAGATGGACACACGCCTGAACCACAGGTTCATGGACCTGAGGAAGCCCGAGGTCCGCGCGATCTTCGAGCTGAAGTCCCTTATGGTCGACCTCATCGAGGAGGCCGTCCGCGGCATGGGCTTCACCCGCGTCTACACCCCCAAGATCGGAGCCGCCGGCGCCGAGGGCGGGGCGGAGCTGTTCAGGGTCCAGTACTTCGACAAGCCCGCCTACCTGGCGCAGTCCCCCCAGCTCTACAAGCAGATCCTCATGTCCACCGGGCTGGACCGCGTCTACGAGCTCGGGCCCGCCTTCCGCGCGGAGCAGTCCAACACCAACCGCCACGTGACGGAGTTCATCTCCTTCGACGGCGAGATGTCCTGGATCGGCTCCCAGGAGGACGTCATGCGCGCGATCGAGGAGGTCGTCGACCACGTCCTCACCGGGCTGCGCGACAGGGGCGCGAAGCAGCTCCAGATCCTCGGAAAGGAGATCAACGTCCCCGCCAGGCCGTACCCCATCCTGACGTACTCGGAGTGCCTCTCCATCGTCCAGGCCGCCGGGCTCCCCCTGAAGGAGGGCGACGACCTGGGAACCGAGGGGGAGAAGATCGTCGGCGAGCACATGGCCGCGAAGGGATGCGACCTCTACTTCATCGCCGAGTACCCCGAGGAGGCCAAGCCCTTCTACATCATGGAGAAGGACGGCACCCCCTACTCGTTCAGCTTCGACCTGGACTACAAGGGCCAGGAGATCTCCTCCGGAGGCCAGAGGGAGCACAGGTACGACGTGCTCGTGGCGCGCATGGAGAAGAAGGGCCTGGACCCGGAGGACTTCGGGTTCTACCTCGAGGCCTTCAGGTACGGCATGCCCCCGCACGGCGGATGGGGCATCGGCATCGAGAGGCTCCTGGTCAAGGCGCTGGACCTCCCCAACATCAGGGAGGCCATCCTGTTCCCCAGGGACCCCGCAAGGCTGTCGCCGTGAGACTTTTCAAACGAGGGGGTCCTCCCCCTCATCCTTCCATTCTGTATTCTCATCCGGACTTTTCGCTTTTCTTTAGTCCTCCCTAAAAAGGTATATAGCCAACCCCGTCTCATGGGAGCCACATGAGGGTAACCACCAACGGCATCTCGGTGTACTACGAGGTCAAGGGCAAGAGCGGCCCAGCCATCATCATGCTCCACGGCAACTGCGAGGACCGGACCATCTTCGACCGCGCGGTGGACTACCTGGAGCAGAAGTTCGTGGTCTACCTCCCGGACACCAGGGGCCACGGCGAGAGCTCCCCTCCCGTCAACGGCGAGTACCACTACCAGGACTTCGCGGACGACCTGGCGGAGTTCATCAGGAAGCTGAACATCGAGAACCCGATAATCATCGGGTTCAGCGACGGCGCCATAACGGCGCTCCTGTACGCCTCCCAGCACCCGGAGGTCCCCTCGAAGGTGTTCGCCTGCGGAGCGAACACGAAGCCCGGGGCCCTCAAGGGCCTGGGCATGGCCGTCACGAAGGCGAGGCACAAGGACGATCCCCGCGTCAGGATGATGCTCACCGAGCCCAACATCACCGCCGAGGAGCTCGGCAGGATCACCTGCCCCGTCACCGTCGTGGTGGGCAGCAGGGACTGCGTCAGGCGCGAGGACACAGACTTCATCGTCGAGTCCGTCCAGGACGGCACGCTCTGCGTCATGAAGCGCGCGGACCACTCCAGCTACATCGTCCACAGCACCCGCATCGTGGACGCGGTGTTCAGGGAGTGCCACGTGGACCCTGAGTCCGTTCAGGTGGTCTACCGCTTCGCCCGCTGACCGTTTTCGGCCAGTTCGGGGGGTTTTCGGGGACCCCCGGCTTCCGCTTATATACGCTCCGGGGGATGGAGTGTCCGAGAGGAATGGCACCGCCCGGAGACACCTACGAACGCGAGCTGAAGGCCCTTCTGGCCGGCGAGGAGAAGGCCATAGCCAAGATGGTCAAGACCTGCGACGCCATGGAGACGGCCAACTACAACTCCATGCTCGCGGACCCGTTCCTAGTCATCCGCGCGGCCGGGTCGCTGGGGGTCGACCTCGTCGCCCTGAGATGGGACTTCTCGTTCCCCATCGAGGTCAAGAGCTCCAGCGACAGCGTCCTCCACTTCAGCAAGAACCAGAGGCTGTCCGAGCAGGCCGAGACCATGCTCCAGGACTGCTGCCGCTCCCACCTGGTCCCGATCTACGCGTTCAGGCTCAAGTCGCAGCGCGGGGACCCCTGGAGGCTGTTCACCATCCCCACCGACCACGTCTACCGCGGGAGGCACGCCGTGCTCTACAGGAGGATCCCCAAGCTGGAGGTCTCCGGGAACGGTTTCTACATAATGCGGTGGGAGGACGGCATGAAGCTGTCCGACTTCATGGCCTACACGGGCATGAGCGACTACTCGCAGGAATGAGCGGGACACCGTCAGGACTCATAGGGCTCATCACGTGTCAGCCTCGATTCATCATCATCCGGTCTGTCCCGGCCGGACGATGCGGTGGCCCGTATTAATCCTGCGCAGGGGCTCCGGAAGGGTAAACAAGCCGGAGAATGGCGCGGGGAGAGGGATTTGAACCCCCGAGGAGAATCTCCACCGGTTTTCAAGACCGGCGCCGTAGGCCACTGGGCTACCCCCGCTCGGCCTGGCGATTGCTCATGCCGATATAAACATGCGCCACGGGCGATGGGGCAGGGGGTATCAGTGGCCGATGGACAGCATCTCGCGGACGGTCTTGTTCGGCGGGAGGTCCTTCACGACCAGCTCCACGAACACCCCGTCGTTGCCGTAGATCCTCAGCATGCCGTTGGAGTCCGACACGTGCACGTGCACCACGTCGAAGCGGAAGCCGTCCATGAAGCTCCCTCCCCTCCTGGGGGTCACCATCCCGACCATGTGGTCGTGTCCGGGCACATTGATGATGGACAGGCTCTTCGGGTGCGACTCGCCGCGTATCTCCACGGTTATGTCCGAGCGGTCCTCCAGGGCCGCGCGGATCAGGATGAGGTCGGCGGGCGTGATGTACGCGTCCCACGCGACGTGCGTCATGTCGCCGATGGTGTCGATGTTGTCGCTCGTCCGCCGGTTCGCCGACTGGACCCGTATCGACTTGTCCATCATCACGACCATGAAGATGACGTAGGAGGCCATCAGCGGGATCCTGTCGACGTACATGAGGTAGTCGTAGAGGACCCCGTCGTACCTGTAGACGTTGTACAGCGGCCAGAAGTCGATGAAAACCATGACGGCGGCCAGCTCCACCAGGCGGAAGCTGTAGTGGTTGTACCCGAACATCGTCGCGAACGACGCGATGATCGCAGCGCCTCCGGCGATGACCGACAGGATGGCTATGACGAAGTTCCATCCGGAGTACATCTGGGGGTCGTAGAAGTCGATGTTGCGTATGAGGAACGATATCCCCAGGATCAGACCGCAGAGCGACACGCGGGTCGAGTACGGCAGCCTGTTGCTGAAGTAGATCAGGATGCCGCCGACGATCATGACCGAGTACGACACGACCTCGACGTTCAGGAACATGAGCTCGAAGATGTACAGCATGCTCTTCCCGATGTCAGCGACCAGGGCGGAGAACTCCCCCCAGTAGTAGAGGATCATGCCCAGCGGGAGTATGAGGCAGAACGCGGCCGCCAGCGTCAGCGTGAGGCCGAAGACGGAGACGTAGTCCCTCTTCCGCTTGTACCCGCCCGCGGCGGCACCGACGTCCAGGTCACCGGACTCGGTGTCCGCGTCGGCGGTCATGGAGCCGCCGTCGCGCACGGAGACCGAGATCCCCGGGTGCTCGGCGGAGAACGCGCCGGCCATGGCCTCCAGCGTCCCGGACATGGAGGTGGACCCTCCGATGACGATCTCGCCGTCGCCCTCGACCCCGGTGGGGACGGAGCGGTCCTTCTCCTCCAGCGGCTTGAAGTCCTGCGAGAGGACGGCCTGCCCGTCGTCGGACATGGCCCATGTGAGGAAGGCGCCGGCGTTGCCGGAGGGCTTCCCGTCGACGAGCATGCTGAGGGTCCTCGGCGCGATGCACGCGTCGGAGCACCCCTTGAGCTTCTTCTTGTTGCGCTCCTTCTCGGTGCGCTCGGGGACTATGGTGTGGCATGTCCCGTCCCCCTCGAGGGAGCGGGCGCCCGCGAGCCCGAGGTATCCGATGGAGCCGTAGGTCGAGCGGATCCTCTCCGCCATCTCGTCCGCGGACGCGCAGGCCTTGGCGCTGGAGGCGCAGGTCCAGCGGCGGACCTTCTTCATGGCCCTGTCGAACACCGCGCGCGTGCCGGAGTTCTCGTCCCTGACGAACACGTGGATGACCTCGTCGGGTCCGCCGAAGTCCTTCCAGTTGGCCACCTCGCCGGCGAACACGTCGGCTATCTGGCGCATGGTAAGGGAGGGAACGCCCTCGATGTTGCACACGACGACGACCTCGTCGTATCCGACCGTGTGCGGGAGGACCTCGTTCTTGAAGAGGTTGCTGGGATGCGGGGTGCGGCTCATGACATCCTCTCCTTCACGGCGATGCGCATGAACTTCCCGTCGGGGCAGTTGAGGGTGAGGTGGCCGTCGGCGACGAACGCCTCGGTCACGGCGAACCTGGTGGCCTGGACGATGCTGCCTGTCCAGTGGTCCGACATGGTGATGAACATCTCGTCGCGCCCGGCCCATCTCTGGGCTATGAGCACGGACATCCCGTGGTTCTCGATGGGCACGCGCACCTCGCACTCGGCGGGGCCGCCGTCCCTGACGTCGAGCCACCCCTTCCTGTCGCCGAAGCCGGCCAGGAGGATGTCCGCGTCGCGCTTGGATATGCTGGCGTCCGGCTGGAGGTAGTAGGTCCTCCTGACGCGGTCCAGGGTGCGGTTGCGCACCTCCACCCAGTCCTTCTGCCTGAGGGTCTCGGAGTCGAGGATCAGGACGAACACGGGGTAGATGATGACCATCATGATCAGCAGCGGCCTGATGTTCGCGAGCATGCTCGACGGGATCAGGCTGGTGTCGCCGATGGTGGTGTACAGCAGCACGGACAGGTAGATGAAGAACATGATCGCGGTGATCATGAGCATGTACTCGCGCGCCCTGGAGTACCCGCGGCGGTAGTACGCTCCCGTGAGCACCATGTTCGAACCCAGGATGATCACCGCGAGCACGAAGAGGTTGATGTAGCTGTGCGGCCGGTAGTAGACCAGCGCGCTGAATATGCGGAAGAGTCCCAGCCCGATGGCGAACATCCCGACGGAGCGGGGCAGCGAGCGGCGCTTGTCCAGGAAGATGAGCGAGCCGCAGACGGCGAAGGAGCCGTACGCGAGGGCGGTCGGCCAGAGGAAGTTGGCGTCGAAGAACGCCACGCGCAGGAAGTACGCCACGCCGGCGCCGACCATCATGGCCGCCAGCACGTAGTTGGCCAGCACGACCGACCTGTCCACGGCGAAGCGGACGCCGTTCCTCATCCATTCGAAAGTGTCTCCGCGACCGCGCATGTTGCACCTGCCGTTCGGCGTGCGTATAACGTATCAGACTTAACGGTTGGCTTCGCGGGCGCGAGAAAAGGGGAAAGGTGGGAGGTCCCCGCGGGACCCCCCGTTTGTATCGTCAGGGGCGCCTGGCGAGGGCCGCGGCCGCGATCAGGGCGACGATCGCCACGACGATGGCGGCGGCGATGACCGCGCTCTCGTAGGCGGTGTTGGCGCCGTCGGAGTAGGTGCCGGTCTCGACGTCGACGCCGTTCACGACGCCGGTGCGCATGTTGCGGAGCTCGCCCGCGCCGTCGATGACGGAGGCGCCGGAGTCGTCGTCGATGGTCCCGTAGTTGAACAGGATGGAGCCGGAGGCGACGGTGATCCCCGCGGCGTTCATGTGGATGTCCCCGTGGCTGCGGGCCTTGACGTCGGCGGAGCCGCCGATCGTCAGGGTCGCGCCGTCGAGGTAGAGCCTGTCGTTGTTCGCGAAGGAGCCCTGCACGATGACCGCGTTGTCGGCGTACATCATCCCGTCGTTCACGAGGGACCCTCCCTCCTCGACGGTGAGCACGGAGCCGTAGACGGAGAGCGTCCCGTGGTTCACGAGGCTGGCGCCGTCCTCTATCGTCACGTAGTACGCGTCGCCCATCTCCACGGTCCCGAGGGTGCCGTAGTTGGTGAACGTGACGCCCTCCGCGATGGTGAGGTCGGCTGTGACGGTGATCATGGTGTCCCCCTCGCAGAGGGTGAAGTCGGAGTCCACGCAGATCTCGCCGTACAGCTCGAAGTAGACCACGCCGAGCTGGTGGGTGAACTCGACGTACCACCACTCGGACGCGCTGACCGCGCACTGCATGACGATGACCTCGTCCAGGTTGGAGGCGTGGATGTTGTCCGGCTCCGCGTAGCGGCAGAGGATCTTGGACGTGTCGTCGGCTACGATGGTCCCGGCCACGGTGAACTCCCCGAGGAGGGTCGCCACGGTGGACTCGAGGACCAGGTTGCCGGAGACGTACGCCGTGGTGTACTGGGAGACGACCACGGGGTTGTCGGACCTGAGGGTCATGTCGCCCAGGACGGTGAGGCCCTCGCCGCCGAAGATGGTGCCGGCCTGGGTGCCCTCGGACTCGGCGGTGAACGACGCGCAGGTGACGGTGCCGTACAGGTACGTGGTGGCGTCGGTGTCGCCGGCGACGATGCTCAGCGCGGTCTCCGGGGCGATGATGTCGCCCATGAGGGAGCCTCCGACGACGGAGATGCCCTCGAGGTCCTCGGCCGATATGGTTCCGGACAGGAAGTACCCGGAGAGCTGCGCGGTCCTGTAGCAGTCGGTGATTGTCAGGCTCGGGGCGACCACGGAGTCGAGCGCGAGCCTGTATCCGTAGGAGATCCAGAGGTCGATGGTCGTGGCCTGGGCGGTCTGCAGGGTCAGGATGCCGTCGTGGGCGAAGTAGACGCCCTTGTCCGATGTGACCGAACCCGTGATCGTCAGGGTCTTGCCGGACTCTATGGCCAGGAAGCCCTCGTCGACGACGTGCAGGTTCTCCAGCGTGCCCTCGTAGGTGTTGCTGCTCATGTTGGATTCGATGGTCCCGGTGCAGGCTCCAGAGATCTGGAAGCACCTGTACGAGACGGCGGCGACCAGCGCGTCGGAGTCGCCGGCGGACGAGATGTCCCGGAACGAGATGTACTCGGTCAGGAAGCTGAGGCGGAAGCTCACGCCCGTGGCGTCGTACACGCCGCAGACGCCGTTCATCGGCGCGGTGTAGGATCCCATGTCCCCGACGCCTATGTACTTGTAATCGTCGGTCTGGACGAGACCCCCGCTGAACGTGTCGGCGGAGAAGGTGTGGTATCCCTCGTAGGTCGCGATTCCCGAGAGCACGGTGAGCTTCCCGGTCCAGCCGATGGACTCGACGACGGCGGAGTCGGAGCTCACGTAGAGCTCGCCGTCCAGATTGGCCGAGTCGAGCGCGACGCTGGCGTATCCGCCGATGTCGACCTGCATGGTGTAGGCGACGTCCTTCTTGAACGTCAGGTGGTTGAACCCGCCGTAGGAGAGCGAGAAGCTCCCGTGGTAGGAGACGGGCAGGAATGCCCAGCTGGTCCCGTCGGTGGCGTATGCGGCTCTGTTGGACGTGTCCGTCGTGAAGAGCGTTCCGACGCCCAGGTAGAGGGACTCGGAATCTGTCGTCATCGAGGCGACGACAAAGGCTCCGTCGGAGCCGCCCGCGAGCGCCATGTCGGAGTCGGTGATGTACTCCACAGAGCAGGAAGAGCCGCTCCCGGACACGGATGTCGCGAGCCACAGCGTCAGGACGCCGCCGTCGGAGTCCGCGTCGCTCAAGACGTTAACAGCGGAGCCGTTCATCATGTAGATCGTGAAGGACCCGGCGGACAGGTCGGCGGTGACCTCGTATCCCGACTGGACGGCGTAGGTCCCGGGCTCGGTCAGCGTCGCCCCGTCCTCCGCGGCGGTGACGCCGGAGGCGGAGGCCCCTTCGGATGCCGGCGCCGCGATGAGGATCGCGCACACGGCGAGGAGCAGGGCGGCCGCGAAGGCGGCCCTGCGGGGATGATCGTAGCATTTCATCGGATATCACCAGATAGGTGAGCGCCCAGAGCCGGGTCTCCGGCCTACCGGCGCATCTCACTCCAACTGGCATACTCGTTCATAACGGTTCGGTCAATCCTCCGCGGACATGCCGCGCATCAGGCCGCCGCGGGTGTCTGGCCGTTACCGGGGACTTCGGGCTCGGGGGGCCATATCCTGTCGATGAGCTTGGACATCACGGCGAACCATGCGGCCTCTACCACGAGGGACACGGCGCACGGGAGGACCGCGTCGGGCATGGTGGTGGCGAACAGCGCCATGGTGAGGGAGATGGACATGCCGGAGTTCTTCCAGGCCGCCATCACCAGGTACACTATGCCGTTCTCGCGCTTGACGCCCATCCTCTTCATCAGCACCACGAGGACGATGCCGAGCACGAAGGTCCTGAATATGCAGGCCACGACCAGCCACATGACCACGTCGACGTCGCTGAAGATGAAGTCGCGCCTGCTCCCGAGGCCGATGAACACCATCAGGAGCATCATGAGGTTGATGAAGACCGACTTGACCTCCCTCTTGAGGTGGAGCCTCTTGACGACGAACGACAGCGCGAAGGGGATCGCGATGAACATGACGATGTACTTCAGGATCTCCAGCGGGTCGGCCGCGCTCCCGAGGATGACCTTGGTGATCAGCGGGGTGAGCGCTATCGCGCACACGTAGATCACAGTCAGCCCGAGCACGGAGAGCTTGGCGTCCCCCTTCATAACCAGCGAGGACACCACGACGGACACCGCGCAGGGGACCGAGGAGAGCATCACCCATCCGGTCCACAGGTGGCTGTCGTCGATGAAGAACAGGCCGGTCGCCAGCGTCAGCAGGGTGTTGATGCCGAAGCACGCGATTATGCACCCGACGATCTGCTTATCATAGGTCTTGAAGTCGTCCTTCCTGAACTGTATGCCGTCGAGGGAAACCGCCATCTGGGCGATGAGGACGCCCATGAGGATGGTGGACGCGTCGGGGTTGTCGAACCCGAAGACGAGCGCGAGCAGGATCCCGAGGAAGACCCAAATTTTCACGTCGCAGAGGACGTTGATCAGCGGCATACGGGAGCGCGCATCCGGGGAGGGGTATAAACGGGTTGCGACCGCGTTTCATACAATGGATATCTGATTTCAGGGGAAGCCCCGGCCGAAGAACCTGGCGGCCTCGCCGGCGGGGTCGTCGCACGGCTTCGCGTCAAGATCCTTCTCGAACCTGCTGGCGCGTCCGTCCAGGATCACGGCCATGCCGCGGTCCGTCTCCGTCCTTATCAGGCGGCCGATGGCCTGCTTCATCTTGCGCTGCGCCGGGACCGCCGAGCAGTAGGTCCAGCCCTTGCCCTGCCCGTACCTCGCGTCGAACATGGCGGTCATGGCGTTCTGCTCTATGGACGGCGGGGGGTACGGCACGCCGACGATGACGGCGAAGCACAGCTCGTCCCCCGGGAAGTCGATGCCCTCGGCGAACTTCCCGCCCATGACGCAGAAGAGCACCCCGTCCCTCCTGGACCTGAAGGTGTTCAGCGAGGCGGCGTTGCCCTTGGCGTTGCGGGACTCCTCCCAGTATAGCCTCTTGCGGACGTGCTCCTCCAGGTACCCGCGCATGGAGTTCATGCTCGCGTACGAGGTGAAGAAAACCAGGGTGTTCTTGTCCACGGAGTTGCAGAGGTCGGCGATGGTGCGCTCCAGCCTGTCCTTCATGCCGGGGTTGTCCTTCAGGTCCTGCCACCTGGTGGTGAGGCCCGGCGTGTAGACAACGAGCCTGTTCTCCGGCGGGAACGGCGAGGGGTACCTGCGGAACGTGCAGCTGCTCGACAGGCCGATGACGCGGGCGTACTGGTCCATGGGGTGCAGCGTACCTGACATGTGGACGGTGCCCTTGGTGGAGTTGAGGAAGCGGGAGATCTCGGCGGGGTCTATGCAGGACGCGCGGAGGAACTCCCCGTCCCTGTCGCCGTTGATGGTGCGGACGTAGCGCTCGCCGGACGTCCCGCACCAGTTCTTCAGGAGCACCCCGATCTGCTGGATGTCGGAGACGCGGTTCTCGCCGGCCTCCATCAGCGCCTCGGTCCTGGAGTCGCCAAGGTCGATGATCCTCTCGACCGCGGAGTCCAGGGACTCGGTGCTGAGCGAGTACTTGGCGCGGATGCGATCCTCGATGACCGGCCCGTCGATCACGGCGCTGGTGGTGCCCATGGTGAGCTTCTCGATGGCCACCGCGCGGATGCAGGACTTGAGGAAGGACAGGAACTCCTTCAGGCCGACGCCGTCCCACACCTCGGGCTGCTGGCGGAAGGTGGAGCACTCGTCGATGGCGCTGTCCACCATGGCGCGGTCGATGGTGAAGGACTCGCTGGTCCTGGCGGCGTCCACCAGGTTGTGCGCCTCGTCGACGACGATGAGCAGGGACTCCGGGTCCCCCGGGCGGTCCAGGTTTGTCATCAGGCTCTCGCGGATGTCCGGGTCCAGGATGTGGACGTAGGGGGCGGTGACGACCTTCGCCTCCTTCATGAGGGCCTTCTTCGCCTCGTAGGGGCAGGCCTGGAGCTTGACGCAGAACGAGTCCAGCTCGTCTGCCGTGGGGAACTGCGTCTGCACGAAGCTCTGGATCTGGGGCAGGACGCCCTGGACTCTGTCGTAGTACCTGCAGCCGCCGGCCTTGCCGGTGTTGCTCTTGCGGCGGGCGTCGTCGCACATCATGGAGAGGATGTTCGACGGGATGCTGTCGAAGTCCTTCACGCCGCGGTACAGCGGGCAGGACTTGGAGCGTCCGGTCAGCGGGATGCCCGTGACCGGCTTTATCTTGGATATGGAGCGGAGCTCGCGCATGACCTGGTCGCCCTGGGAGTTGGTCCTGGTGAGGTACACTATGGTCTTCCCGGTGCGGGACGCGTGGTCCAGGCACGCGGCGAGCGATATGATGGTCTTCCCGGTCCCGGTGCCGGACTCCATGACGAAGTGCCTGCCGGAGTCGAGCGCCGTCACCATGTCCTGGATGATGTCCATCTGGCAGCCGCGGGGGGTGTAGGGCATGAAAGGGGCGCCCTCCACCTCGTGTACGGGGACGTCGGGCTCGCGGCGTCTGGGCTCCAGGCCGTCGAGGACGGACTGGTTGCTCTCCACAAGCTTGTCCAGGCTCGCCCCGCATGACCCGCATCTCGGATCGGACGGGGCGACAAGCGAGCGGCACCTGGGGCAGAACATCCCCATCATGCCGCCTTTGATTCAGAACTTGTTAAAAACAGTTTGCCGGATCTGTCAGTCGCCGCCGCAGACCCTGAGGAACTCGGCGATGTCGGCCATGGCCTTCTCGCTCACCTTGTAGTTGTGCCATCTGCCCTCGTCGACCCTCTCCAGCAGTCCCGCTTTCCAGAGCACGGACACATGGTACGAGATGTTGGACTGGTACGTGTCCATGTTCTCCAGCAGCGCGCTGATCGTGAACGGGCGCCCTCCCGTCATGATCAGGATGTTGACGCGCGTCGGGTCGGAAAGCGCCTTTCCGATGAGGGCCATCCTGTCACAATAGTCCTCTTCCATGTCATGAACATACGGGTTTTAGGGTTTATAATCGTTTTTTTGTACATTTCGGCTACGCTAAAGTCCGATTCCGATCATCCAGTCATCCTGGAAGGGTAATATAGGTGACATGATATCACTTATCGATGACCCGGAAAGTCCTCATCATTGACGGCTCGCCGCGTCGCGGCGGGAACACCGACATCCTCTGCGACAGCTTCGCTAGGGGCGCATCCGAGGCGGGATGCGAGGTCGAGACGATCCGCCCTAGCGCGATGAAGATCGCCTACTGCACGGGGTGCGACCATTGCATCGAGACGGGGAGGTGCGTGCACAGCGACGACATGGAGGCCGTCCGCGGGAAGATGCTCGCGGCCGACATCCTCGTCTTCGCGGCGCCGGTCTACTTCTACACCATACCCGCGCAGATCAAGGCCATGATCGACCGCATGGTGCCCTTCTACCAAGCCGTCACCGGGAAGGACGTCTACCTGATGGTGTGCGCGGCGGACCCCAACGACGGGCCCCTCGAACTGGCCCTCGAGGCGTTCCGCGGGCTCACCAGGGACTGCATGGAGGGATGCACCGAGAAGGGCTCCCTCAAGGCCACGGGCGTGTGGAAGAAGGGCGAGGTGTCCTCGACCGGATTCCCGCAGGCCGCCTACGAGATGGGCAGGTCGGTGCGAGCGCACCCTGCGGACGGGCAGCGAGGCGCGCAGGAAGTCCTCGAGGCCCGGGGGGCAGTCCTCCTTCGGGAGGATCGCCCCCGAGTTGTTGGCGAACATGATGTAGTATGCGTCGTCGACCTCCAGGACCGCGGTCACCGACGAGTAGGGGTTGGGGCTGGAGCCCTGGTCCGTGAACACGACCATCCTGTCCGCGTTGAACTCGTAGACGACGGTCCCCACGAGCTGCTCCTGCTGGTACTGGAGGTCCTCCGCCCTCCTGAGGTTGCGGACGATCATCCACGAGTTGACGGCGCCCACTCCCGCGAATATGGGGACGGCGTACCAGGTGTGGAGCAGCGCCCAGAGCACCAGGCCGACGGCCAGGTACGTGAGGAAGCTGACGTATATCCTCACCCACACCTTCCCGATGACGTGCTGGACGGTGCGGTTGTACTTGCGGTACTGCGACAGCGTGTAAGCGGTCGTCACGCGGTAGAGCGGCCCGTCGGTCATCCCACTATCCTGAAGCCGGACTCGTCGCCCTCGGCGTCGTACCTGATCCCGTGCTTGTCCAGGATCGACCTTATCGTCCCCACGTGGAGGCCCCTCCCGAGGTTCAGGAACTGGTGCTCCACGGTGGTGGTGCCCTCGAACTCCACCGTCGGGTGGAACCCGAGCGGCAGGTGCTCGGTGCAGCTCTGGAGGGCGCACACCCTCCCCTCGGTGTCGAAGATCGGGCCGCCGGACTGCCCGCGGCAACCGGGGCAGGACGTCTCGACGAACGAGACCTCGAACCCGTCGTTGGCGCTGACCCCGCGGCCGACCCTGCGGGAGAATATCCCCGAGTTGTAGAACAGGAACTCCTTCTGCGGTATGCGCGGGAGGCGGAAGCTCTTGGTGGGCTCGTCCCAGGTGGCGTTGACGTTCATGAACGCGTACCCCGCGACGCAGACGCTGGTGCCGGGGCGGAAGGACTCCGGGTCCCTGAGGACGGGGTACTCCCTCACCCAGTCGGGGTTGAAGGGCTCCAGCTTCCCGACTACGATGTCAAGCTGCCTGTACATGTGGGCGGTCGTCATGCGGACGCCGTCCCATCCCCACCAGAAGGAGTGGTTGGTGAGCATGGTCGGGTCGAGCCTGATCTGGGGGCTCGGGGCTCCCTGGCGGGCCTGCCTCGACTCGTTGATCTGGGCGATCTCCTTGGCCTTGTTCAGGTCCGTCTGGTATTTGGCGAAGGAGTCGTACACGTGGCCGGCGGTCATTACCCAACCGTCGCTGTTGAGGACGACCATGGTGGCGAACTCGCTGACCACGGTCCCGTCCTGCTGCCTGGTGGACACCACCAGCGGCCTGGTGAACTCCGACACCCTGCTGCAGGCTTCCGCGAACATGGCCACCGCATGGGCGATGCGGTATATCTATTGGCGTTCGGCCGTTCCGCGGACCCCGTGGAATCCAATAAATACATGGGGCTAGCTAGTCCCCTACGGGGTGCGAGATGATATCCAAGGAGACTCAGTACAGGATCTACGCCGGGACCAGCAGGGACGACTACACCGGATGGACCCAGGCGGAGTGCGAGGACGGCAAGGGCGTCGAGCTCTGGTCCCTGGACCTGGGCGACGGCTACTTCCTCGACAGGGCGGTCAAGGTCGTCCACGGTCTCCTGAAGGAGAAGAAGGTCCAGATAAACAGCCTCCGCAGGGACAGGTCCGTCACCGACCCCGAGGGCGACTTCAGGGACATGAACTTCAGCATGCTCTTCAACGTGAAGATCAGGGTCTCCCAGGACGCCATCAAGTTCGACAGCGGGAACAACTCGTTCGTGCTTCTCTCGAGGGAGCCCGCGGACTGGACCGAGTTCTCGGACAACGTCCCCACCTTCGACGACGAGGACATCGAGCAGAACTGGACCAGCTTCTACTCCTGATATAAGGTTCTCAGACCGTCGTGCGCGCCATCCCCGTCTTTATACATCGGGCGGATGCCGTTCGCATGGACGCCGAAGCGCTGTCGGAGAGGGTCGCCGAGTCGGCCGAGGGGCTCTACTGGTACCAGGATGCGCATCCGGACCTGGCCGAGTCGGTCGTGGACGTCGGGTGCGAGGTAGTGGGCGACTACGCCGTGCTGCGCCTGCAGTCGCGGCTGGGCGAGACCACCGGCATGGTGCTCCGCGTCGGGTCCCGCGACCTGAGGGAGGAGGAGGCCTGCTTCGAGAGGTACGACGAGGTCACCCGCACCGTCATCGTCCGTCCCGGGAGGGACGTTCTGGACGAGATGGAGGCCGGGGCCAGGGTCTCGATCGTGTCCAACATGAACTTCCTGGTCCGCGCCGCGGGCGACTTCTACCGCCTGTACGGGGACATGCTCGAGGTCCCCCGCGACCCCGAGGACCCCGTCTCGCCGGTGTTCCCGGGATCCGGGACGCCCAGCGCTGAGCAGGTGTCCGCCGCCGAGGGCGTGTGCTCGTCGGGGATGTCCTACGTGTGGGGCGCACCGGGCACCGGGAAGACGCAGTTCGTGCTCTCCTCGTGCATCCGCGGCTGCCTCGAGGCCGGCATGCGGGTGGCCGTCTTCGCGCCCACGAACAACTCCGTGGAGCAGGTCCTCCGCGGGATAATCGCCTCGTTCCCCGATGGATCCGTCCCCGACGGGATAATGAGGCTGGGCATCCCGACCGCCTCGTTCCTTATGGAGCATCCGGGCATGTGCGAGGACCGCCAGGCCCAGCGCAGGTACGACGAGTGCATGCGCGCGGTGTCGAACCTCCGCGAGGCCCTGTACGAGAGGGCCTGCGACCGCGTCCGCGGCGACATCGCGGCGCTGCGCTCGGTCCCGGGAGGCGTATGGGACTCCGACGACCTCGGGCGCAGGCATCCCGGGCTGTCCGGCTCCTTCTCGCGGGTCGCGGAGGTGTGCAGGATGAGCCCTTCGATCTCGCGCCTTGCCGACGACTGCGACGAGCCGCTGTCCTCGCGCCTCGACGCCATAGAGGACGCCCTCTTCCGCAGGGAGCGCCGCGCCTCCAGCATCTCGGAGTACGGCGGGATGTCGGACTCCGACATCGCCTCGGAGATTTCCGCGTACCTGGAGCAGGCGGAGGCCCTCCGCCTCTCGTCCACATCGGCGAGGATCGAGAGCGCCAGGATAATCGCCGCCACGCCGCACCAGTTCATATCCCGCTTCCGCCCCCGCGGCTCCCCCGAATCGGACAGGATGGAGCTCGACGTGGACAGGATCTTCCTCGACGAGGCCGGATACTGCGGCCTGGTCCAGGCGCTGGCCCTCTACACCAACGGCGTCCCCGTCGCGATGTTCGGGGACCACATGCAGCTCCCGCCGGTGGAGCAGACCGAGGACGGTGTGGAGGTCGAGTGGATCAGGAAGCGCAACAGCCTCCAGGACGTGTTCCTGTGGAACCTCTCGGCGCTCTACTGCGAGGGGCTCCTGGCCAAAGGGCCGGACTTCCTGGCCGAGGGGTATCTGGCAAACGCGCCTCCGCAGTTCGAGATCACCTCGAGGCACGACCTGACGGACTCGCACCGCTTCGGCCCCAACCTGGCTTCCGTCCTGGACCGCCTGGTCTACGGGAACGGCCTGTCGGGGGACGGATGCGTCCTCGAGATAACCGTCGTCGACGCGCAGTACGCCGACAAGGTCGACCGCCCCAACCCCGCCGAGGCGGAGGCCGTCCGCGACTTCCTCGCCGCGGAGGGGCCGGACCCTTCGGAGGTGTGCGTGCTGACGCCGTACAAGAAGCAGAGGGGCCTGCTGAGGCAGACCGTGGCGAAGCGCTACCGCGACTGCGTGCTCACCGTGCACGGCTCCCAGGGGAGGGAGTGGGACACGGTGATACTGAGCGTCTCGGACAACCGCGTTCCCGTGAGGGACGTGCCGTACAGGTTCACCAGCTCGTCCACGCCCATCGGCAGGTGCCTGATGAACACCGCCGTCTCCCGCGCCAAGCGCAGGCTGGTCGTGGTCTGCGATTCGGAGTTCTGGGCCTCCCGCGAGGACGAGCTCATCGGGGCGGTCGTCAGGGAGGGTATGGGCGCCTCTGGGCGCGGAGAATGAGACGCCGGCCGGGGCGTGTGCGCCCCGGCGACGGCGCCGTGTAAAAGGTTCAGTCGTCTTCCTGGATGCCGAGGGCGGACATGATCTGCCTCAGCTGGTCCTTGACGTCCTGCATGCCGGTCCTGACGTCGCCCACCTGGGCGCGGAGGGCGCGGGTCTCCTCCTCGAGGGCCGCGATGCGCTTTTCCGTCTCGGGGTCGGCCTCGGCGGCGGGCACGGGTTCAGGCTCCGGCGCGGCGGTGCGTGCGGCCTTGGCGTCCTGCACCAGCGTGTCCCTGCGGGACCTCAGCGAGGAGGCCATCATCTCAAGCTTCTGCTTCTCGTCCTCGTCGCCCTCGATGTCGGCCTGGACGATGCGGTCTTCGACGGACCTGAGCTCCTCGTTGACCGATTTTATCTCGGCGAGGATGGAGTCCTCGGACGTGGGCGCCGCGGGCGCGGTGCCGACCATGGCGGCGGCGAGGGCCTCGGCCTCCTCCCTGGAGTGGACCTCGAACGCGCCTGCGTTGTGCACGGTGGCGTTCATGCTCCTCTCCGTGTCCGGGAGCTGCATCCCGGCCTTGATGAAGGAGTCCTCGATCTCCCGTTTGCGGGCGATGAGGGCGGCGATCTTGTCCTGGAGGCCCAGGACCTCGTCGGCCTTCTCCGCGGCCTCGACGGGGCTGGCGGGCATGGAGGCGATCTTCGCCTGGAGGGCCCTGTTGAGCCTGGCGACCTCGGAGTCGATGAACCTGAGCTCCCTCTCGTACTTGCTCGGGGGCATGGTCAGTCCTTCTTGGATTTCTTCTTCTTTTTCTTCCCCTTGTCCTTGGCCTTCTCCTCGGACAGGGAGACGAAGAGGTCGTAGAGGTAGTCGTCGTAGAAGATGACCTCGCCGATCTGCTCCAGGGCGAACGGGTCGTCCAGGAGGGCCTTGAGCATCTTCTTGGATTCGAGCGCGGACTGGCCGATGTTGACGCAGAGGTCCTCGACCACCGCGTCGCAGTAGTCGGCGCGGATCGACTGGGCCTCGAGCTCGTTCTCGAGGTCGTCGGCTCCGAGGCCGTTCACGTAGTCGGCGTAGTTCTCGGGAGCGGGGACGGGGTCGGCGTCGAGGTCGATGCCCTCGAGCATGGACGAGTCGTCCGTCATGTCGGCGATAACCGTGACGTACGCGGTGACGTCGGCCTTCATGTAGGCGATGAGCTCGGCGTTGAGCCTCTTGCTGTCCTCGTTCTTGAGGCGTTTCGCCTTCTTCTCGAGGCCCTCGATCTCGGACCTCTTCCTCTCGACGGTCTTCTCCAGGACGGCCACCGCCTCCTCGACGGTGTACTGCTCCTCGGACAGGCCTTCGTATTCGTCTGCCATGAGGTCTGGATAGCTCTACTACATTAAATAGCGGTCTCCGAAGGCCGCGTCTCCACGGAGGATTCCGCGGATTCCCGTCTTCACCCTATTTAATACCGACACATGAACATAGAATAGTTTATATATAATCCATTTATCACATAAATCGTGAGTTAGACTAGACAAATGAACAGTAATGCTGATGTTCATGCGTCGTATGTCTAACCACACGGTATAGGAGGAAAACATGGCAGAAGCGATGTCAGGGGAGACAGGATGCTGTGAGGCCGCGGGTGTGCGCCTGCCGCCGGAGTCCATAGCGCTCCGGGACAGGGTCCGCAGGTTCAGGGCCATCCACATAGCTTCGGGCCCGTGCGCGCCTTCCGGGGCCCCGTACCCCGGGAGCCGCCGCTCCGCGCCCGGACCGAGGACGCAGGACGCGGCACGCGCGCACGACTTGCCCGTCCCGACGGGACCGTTCACTCTCTCGGCGTCCCGCGGTACCTCGCCGGACGCACCTTCCCAGCTCGTTGGGGCGGTAGAGGCAAACAGGCGGGAGGGTCTCCCCTCCCCCGCCGTCTTCGCGGAGGCCGATGCCGGCTGCCTCCGATCTCCCGTGGATGCTCGCCTCGGCGCAATCCTTAATCTACGTGGGACGCCGTTGCACATGGGAACCGATGACGGAGGAGCATTCCATCCTAGAGCTCACGGTCCGCAGCGAGCGG
Organism: Thermoplasmata archaeon; assembly: GCA_030539515.1. Taxonomy (GTDB): domain Archaea; phylum Thermoplasmatota; class Thermoplasmata; order Methanomassiliicoccales; family Methanomethylophilaceae; genus Methanoprimaticola. The sequence continues at coordinate 4,606 of JAUNXZ010000008.1, read as the reverse complement.
GGCGACGGGGAGGCCCAGTACCTCCTCGGGAAGAGGTACTACGAGGGCGACGGCGTCGAGCAGGACACCGTGCGCGCCGTGGCGCTGATCTCGGCGGCCGCCAACAGCGGCGTGCCTGACGCCCAGTACACCTACGGGTACTTCTGCTGCTACGGGATCGGCGTGCCCACCGACAAGGTGAACGCCATCCAGTGGTACCGGAAGGCGGCGAACCAGGGCTACGTCGAGGCCCAGTACGGCCTCGGGTACATGTGCGACAAGGGCGAGGGCGTCAAGATCAACAAGATGGAGGCCGCCAAGTGGTACCTGCTGGCGGCCGACCGCGGCCATCCCGCCGCCCAGTGCAACCTGGGGATCCTCTACTTCAACGGATGGGGCGTCCGCAGGGACGTCGTCGAGGCCTTCCGCCTCTTCAAGCTGTCCGCGGAGCAGGGCAACCTCGACGCGATGTTCAACCTCGGGCGCATGTACGAGTCCGGGGAGGGCGTGGAGCCCGACCTCGGCGAGGCCATGAAATGGTTCACCCGTGCCGCGAGCCAGGGCGACCCGCACGCGCTGTTCTTGGTGGGGCTGAGGTACCTCCACGGCGACGGCGTCGAGCAGGACCGCGAGCTCGCGGCCCGCATGCTCACCGCCGCGTCCAACCGCGAGGACCCGGACGCGATGATCACCCTGGGGATGATGTACTACTCCGGGACCGGCGTGCCCAGGGACCTCTCCAGGGCCATGGACCTCTTCAAGGGCTCCGCCCGGGCATGGGATCCCCTGGCCATCTTCATGATGGGCCTCATGTACTACAACGGCGAGGGCGTCCCCCGCGACGTGCGCAAGGGGATCGGCCTCGCGAAGCTCTCCGCCGAGCTCGGATGCCACGAGGCGATGGACTTCCTGAACGGCGTGGACGGCGGCCGCGTCGATTGAAGGGAAATTCAATCGTCTGAGCCGCTTCTCACAGGTTTTATATCGGTATCGGCGCGGATACGATGGATGTATAATCCAGGTGTTCACGTGTTCCAGGTGGCCATATACGGGAAGGGCGGGATCGGAAAATCGACAGTCACGGCGAATGTATCGTACATACTCGCATCCAGGGGGAACAGGGTCATCCAGCTTGGCTGCGACCCGAAGCACGATTCGACGCGCCTGCTGATCGGGGGCCGCAGCCAGGTGACCGTTCTCGACTACCTGCGTTCGACCCCGAGGTCCGAGAGGTCCGTGGACGACGTTGTCGCCGTCGGCTCGGGCGGAGTCCGCTGCATCGAGGCGGGGGGCCCCGAACCGGGCGTCGGATGCGCCGGCCGCGGTATCCTGACGACCTTCGACTTCCTGGAATCGGACGCTTCTCCCGCGGGCGACGCCGACTACAAGCTCTACGACGTGCTAGGCGATGTGGTGTGCGGCGGCTTCGCCGTGCCCCTGAGGAAGGGGTACGCCGACGCGGTGTACATCGTCACCTCGGGAGAGTTCATGTCGCTCTACGCGGCCAACAACATCCTCAAGGGCCTGCTGAACTACGACGACGGGCGCCCCCGCGTGGGCGGCATAATCATGAACCGCAGGGGCATCACCTGCGAGGTCGAGTACGTCCGGAACTTCGCCGACGGGGTCGGGCTCCCCATCGTCACCGTAATCGAGCGCGATCCTCTGTTCGCAGAGGCCGAGTCCTCGGGGAGGACCGTGTCCGAGGCCTTCCCCGGGACCGCGCCCGCGGAATCCGTCGCGAGGATAGCCGACGACATCGAGGCCCGCGCATCCGGCGCATCCGCCCTGTCATTCCCCCGCCCCCTGAGCGACGAGGCGATGGACCTGGTAGCCAAGGGGATCGCGCTCGAAGGCGGGAGGCACCTCCTCTACTCCAGGATTCGAAACCCGGTGGACGACTGCCTGTCCCTCAAGAGCTGCTCGGGGATCGGCGCCGTCCTCAACGCCGCGACCGTCGCGGGACTGCACACGGTCGTCCACGGTCCGTCGAGCTGCGCGTACATGTTCTGCCACTACGAGGACCGGAACACGCTTTGCCACGATGTCCTCGGAACCGGCAGGTCCGTGTGGGAGAACGTGTCCTGCACGGGCCTGGACGACTCGTCTAGCGTGTTCGGGGGGCTCGAGGTCCTGAGGGAGCACGTACGCCGCCGCGCGTCGATGGGCGACGGATGCATCGCCGTGATCTCCATGTGCGTCCCCGGGATCATCGGGGACGACATCGTCACTGCATGCCGCGAGCTGTCCGACGATCTGGGCGTCGAGGTCATCCCGATCCCCGTCGATGGGATAGCATCGGGCGGGGGGAGCGAGGGCTCCGAGGCGGTGACGATGGCCATGGTCGGGCTGTCGGAGCCGTATGCCGAGAAGGACCCCGGGCTGATCAACATCATGGGGGAGTACAGGGTCCGCTCCGCCCACATGTCCCATCTGGACCGTTCCGTGGAGGACCTGATACGCGCCGCGGGGTTCGGGATCAACACCGTGTATCCGGGCAGGTGCACCATCGGCGACATTAGGCGCATGGGGCGCGCCGCGTTCGCGGTGAGCTCGATGGACACGGTCACGAACCGCCCCGTGTACCGGAGGGCCTGCGAGGCAATGGGCGTGACGCTGATGAGGAACCCGCTCCCCCGCGGCATCGACGCCATCGGATCGTGGCTGGCCGAGGTCTCCGAGCTGACCGGGCGCGACCTGTCCGGCGTGCTGGAGTCGGCCGAGGCGGAATACCGCGCGGCCATCGGACCCGCCAGGAGGGCCCTAGAGGGCAAGAGGGCGATCCTGGTGACCCGTCCAGCCGTCGACTACGGATGGCTGGACCGGACCCTGGAGGACCTGGGGGTCGATATCGTCGGCCGGATGGAATCGTCCCGCAACCGCTGGGCCATGGGATGCGATGCCGACGGCTCCGAGCCGTACACCACCGACATGCTGGAACGCAGGGTGGATTCCCTGGCCCCGGACCTGGTGATATCCGACGGCTTCGCCGACATCCACGTGGGGGCGGGGCTGTACCAGCTGAAGGTACCGCGTCCGGGCGTCGCCGGTATCGCCGATTTCGCCGACGGGCTGAGCCGCGCCACCAGGGCGCCGGCGGTGGAGGGGTGGAGGGCATGACGATCGAGCCCGCCCGCCTCGACGGGTTCCTGGCATCGATAATAGCCGCCGACGGGTTCGGGGGGTGCCGCGCCATCCTCCACGGCCCCGGCGGATGCAGGATCAACCCCAGCAGGGCCGCCTCCCGCAACGTCCTGAGGGAGTTCTCGATAAGGGAGGGGCCGTTCTACTTCTCCCTTCCCCGGGTTCCATGCACCTTCATCGACGAGGAGGATTACATCAACGGGGCCGACTACAAGGTCGAGGGCCTGCTCGACACCGTGGACGATGCGGAGGTCTGCGTGATTGTCTGCTCGCCGGGTGCTTCGCTCATAGGGGACGACCTCCACGGTGCGGCCGCCCGCTCCTCGTTCGGAGGGGAGGTCATCGTCCTGGAGTCCAACCACGCGTCCCTGCCGGCGCATGTGGGGTACGACGCGGCCGTCGCCGCCATGGTCGGCGGGCTGTGCGGGAGATCCGAGACCAGGATGGGAACGGTCAACATCCTCGGCGTTCCGGTGTTCCTCGATGGATGGGAGGACACTGTCCGGGAGTTCAGGGGATACCTGGAGGCCATGGGGCTGGAGGTGCTGTCCGCCCCCGGATGCGGGTGCTCGGTGACGGAGCTGCGTGTATCGACGGCGGCGGAGTTCAACGTCACCGTGCTCCCGGAGTTCGCCTGGAGCACGTCCGAGGCGTACGCCCGTCTGTGCGTCCCAACGTTCACGCCCCCGGTGCCGGCCGGGTTCGGATCCACCGAGTCTTGGATATCGGCGGTCGCGGACCGGGCGGGGGCCGATCCGTCGAAGGCCCTCGGGATGTGCCGCTCCAGGTCGGCGCGCGCACGCGCCGTGCTGAGGGGGAACATGTTCGAGGGGCTGACGTACAGGAACGCCACATACTCCCTCGACCTGGACTCCACAGCGGCCCTGCCGCTGATGGAGTGGCTCTACAGCTATCTGGGGATGTTCCCCGCGGAGGTCGTGAGAAAGAACTGGTGGACGGAGGACTACGCGGCGTCGGTCGAGGAGTTCCTGGACTCGATAGGGTGCGCAGAGGCGCTCGTCGACGCCCTGGCTCCCGCCCGGTGCGACGTGGTCCTGGGGCCGGGGCAGACCGCCAGGCTCCTCGAGGTATCAGGCAGGTGCATGGCCGGGATAGACCTGTGGCCCCCCAGCCTGCACAACATGTGGTTCCGCGGGAGGCCGTTCCTCGGGGCGGAGGGCGCCCTGCGCATCCTCGACGAGATGTTCGAGCACGTCCTCCGCGACTGAACGAGGGGGTCAGCCGAAGTACTGCTTGTCCCTCGGGACGATCTGGATCGGCGCGCCGCAGTAGGGGCACGCGTGGAAGATGGTCTCGAACCCGTCCTTGTCGTCGCCGAGCAGTGCGGGCCCGTCCTCGCCCTCGGTGAAGACGGTCCTCTGCGCCAGAAGGTCCTCGAGCATCGGCCCGCAGCACGCGGCCTCGACGTCGACGTCGGAGAGCATGAGCTTGATGACCGGCCTGGCCTTCAGCTTCCTGTTGC
>JAUNXZ010000089.1 GCA_030539515.1 Thermoplasmata archaeon | reverse complement strand
TCACGGTGGGCCAGCTGGGGAGGATCCTGGCGGGGACGTTCGGCTCCTGGGACCAAACATGCTATGAGCGGATGGTCTCCGACGCCGGCGTGGGCATGGGCAAGCGCCTGAAGTCGCTGTCCCGCGGGATGGGGATGAAGGTGCAGGTCGCCGCCGCGATGTCGCGGAACCCGGACATCCTCATACTCGACGAGCCCACCGCCGGGATGGACCCCGCGGCCAGGGACGAGTTCCTGGACTCGATACGCGGGTACATCCAGGACGAGGACCGCACGGTGCTCATCTCCTCGCACATCACCTCGGACCTGGAGAAGGTGGCGGACCGCATAGCATTCATGCACAGGGGCCGCATCGTCCTCAGCGAGGACAAGGACGAGCTCCTGGAGCGCTTCGGCGTCCTGCGCTGCGGCGCATCGGACTGGGAGAGGGTGGACCGCTCCGCGGTGGTGAAGTTCAGGCGCGGGGACATGGGCATCGCCGCCCTAGTCGACGACAAGGCCGGGATGCGCGAGGCGTACCCGGAGCTGGTGGTCGACGACGCGTCGCTGGACGACATCATGGTCCTGACGATCAGGGGTGAGGACGCATGAACGGGCTCCTCCTCAAGGACCTGTTGCTCATGAGGTCGTCCGTCGTCCCGATGGCGGTGCTGGCCGTGATCTTCGAGGTCGTGTTCGCACGGAACTCGCCGGCGATGATGTTCATCATCGGTGCCGCGCTCCCCTCGTCGGTCGCCGGGACCGTGTTCGTGTACGACCACAGCAGCGGGTGGAACGCCTACGCCGTGTCCTCCGGTGTCGACCGCCGCGAGATCATGCGCTGCAAGTACGTGTACTGCATGATCCTGGCGTGCGTGGGCATCGCCATGGGACTCGTCGGCGTCGCCGTGAACGGCGCCGTCAAGGGCGGGCTGCCCGATCCGGCGGAGCTCGCCGTCGGACTCCTCATAGGGGTGTCCGTGGCGATCGTCATGGGCTCTGTGATCTGCGTCGCGAACACCATTACGAGCCCGATGAGGGCCAGGGCGCTGGAGCTGATCCTCTGCGTGGGCACCATCATGGCCGTGACCATAGTGTCGACGGAGACCGCGGACGTCCTCGGGAACGTCCCGCTGACGGTCCCCGCCGTGATGCTCGTCGCATCGCTGGGCGTGCTGGCCGCGAGCTACTGGATGGCGCAGAGGAAGTTCGCCACCAAGGACCTCTGAGCCGCATCGGGCGGGCGGGGCCGATGAACGGCCCCGTCCGGAAACATCATCCGATTATGATCGGTTCCCTGTAGGTTCAAGATGGCGTTTCTGTCCGCATCCCTGCCATCCTGTGTACAACACGCCCGATGCAGTTGACACGATTCTGACAAGATGAACGAGAGTTTATCAATCAGGAGCGGGAACGGTTCTTCCGAGGTAACCGAGATGGCGACGGAATCATTCTACGAGGACCTGGTCATCGACACTCCGGAAGCGGCGGCCAACCTCGAAGCGCTCGTCGAGAGCGGTGTCACCTGGAAGCGCGGGAACGCGAAGGTCCGGTACATCGAGGACGAGGACGGGATCCGCAGGCTGTACGAGAAGACCTGCGGCAACCAGTGATAGCTTGGATCCTGCCATCACTGTCGCATCCCTGACGTATCTCATAGACACGGTCGGAAGAGAGGCCGCCGCCCCTGCGGATGAACCCGCAGTCCTTCCTGTCCAGAAAACACTTCTGATTAGCCAGATTCGGAAACGTCTCCACGGACGTTCATCCTTACTAGTACCATCATGCGAATAGTGACGATCTGCGGAACAACGAGATGTTCTCCCTAAGCCTATGGGGTAGAGACATCAGAATATGCGGCCAGAAGGAAGATTTATATCATCGTGATGGATTGTTATATCGTCGTAGGCGAGGCATGTGAGCTGCCCCAGTACCTTGAACAGGGAAAATAGGACGGCCGCCCGGGACGTCAGGCGAATAATTCCTTGCACCACACCGCGACCACAGGGCCAACCCCGAGTTCAGGGGAGGGTATGCGCATACTCCAACCCCCGGGAGCCCGTGTCCTTCTCATTCCCTGATCGTTCCTCTGAAGCGCTTCCTGATGTACTCGTTGAAGATGACTGTGCCCTTCGGGATGCCCTCCACCATGTCTGATACAACACCCGTCTCGAAATCATGAACCGTGAGATAACGGTCGGATGCACTCCTGCGAATCTCGAACCACCTCACCTTCCTGCCATCCCTCTGGAGACTGCGGGCAAGCTCGATCATCTCGACCCTGGATTGTATGGGCGGCGTGTCTATGATTATGTCGACCTGCCTCCCCGGATCGACCATTATGGCATCCGTCAAGGATGCGGTGAGCAACCTCATGTACAGATGCCTCTTCGAGGCCGTGTCGGACATCGAATCGAGATCGATCCTTGAGTGCCTCTCCACGATTACGATGTCTTGTTCAGAAATCGCCTCTACAATCCCCGACAGCTCCGGCTCATATGTATTGCTGTACTTCTGGCGTATCCTTTTCTTGTTAGACATGAGCTTCTGAATGTCCGCGTACCTCTTCCTGTCACGCACCCTGGTGCAGACAATCGTTAGGTTCCTGCGCTTGCCGTCGGATCTGCTGGAGAATGAATTCGACTCATCGACCACGATCGGGTCCGCACCACCTTCCGAATAGATTCTGGTCGACAACTCGGATTTTGTTGGTTCCCTCCCCTCATACAGAAGCACAGCATCTCCGCTCTTGCTGATCCCGTCTTTGGAAATCCGAACGTGAAGCCTGGCCATCCGCTCCGTTATCGCAAACCTCAGAGCTGACAAACGCATGCGGACCGACCGATCTTCCAGCCTCCTCCCAGTCCGACAACGTTGGTTGTCCTTTTTTATATTGTCAATATCTTCGATATTCATTGCTTCTTCAATGTAAATAGTCATATTTGAAATTGGTACATATCCAACTGATTGCTTACACCCAAGATTAAAATGATACACATGGCATTCCGCAGGGTGTTCCGCAGGTATCCCCGCGAGGCCGTGAGGGAGCTCATCGTCAACGCCGTGGTGCACCGCGACTACCGCAAGGGGGTACCCGTCACGGTCTCGGTCCATCCGGACAGGATCGTCATCGCCAGCAAGGGGGCGCTCCCCGAGGGGTGGACCGTGGAGACGCTCCTCGGCGACCACGACTCCGATCCCCGCAACAGGACGATGGCGGAGGTGTTCCACGACGCGGGATACGTGGAGAACTGGGCCCAGGGCATCAGGAAGGTCGTGGAGGGGTGCCGGGCCAACGGGAATCCAGACCCCGAGTTCGGCTTCGCGCTGGGGGTCCTGAAGGCCACCATCCGTTCGGCGACACCCCCCGGAGGGCAGGCATCCGAGTGCCCCATCCCCCTGACGGAGGTCCAGAGGGGCATCGTCGATCTGATATGCGCGGACCCCCGCATATCCGCGTCGGAGATGGCGGGCAGGCTCGGGATAACAGAGCGCACGGTGCAGAACAACATCAGGAAACTCGTCGAACTCGGCATGATCTCCAGGGAAGGCAACAACAGGACCGGAGCCTGGAAGGTGAATCACAACGAGGGATGATGATGACATCCTTCTGTAACTACGAAACCGTTCTCGCGGAATTTCGTAGATGATTTCATGATTGAAGTGCAACCGTGGAATCCCGCCGGACCGTTCCCGCGCCCGATCTCCGTGTGGGAAACAATTACAGTCGGGTTCCGCCATGACGCCGGCCGAGGAACCGAATTTTCATAGCCGAGAGGTTGGGTGCGGGAGGGATACCGCCCTCTCCGCCGAGGTGGAAGGACGTTTCTCGGGGCGCCGCGGGGTACGGAAATTGCGCGGCGCCCGTCTTTCTGAGGCGCGGCGCGGCCCTTACGGCGGATTATGGAGAAGGTATCGGGCGGAAGGGCGTACCGGCCCTTTCCGCCGAGGTGGAAGCAGTTTCACCGCATCGCGGGGGTACGGTTTCCGCGGTGCGTATCCGAATTGGACGGGGCGGGGACCCCGCCCGGAGGGATACAATAGGGCCCCGCCCCGGGGATGGGACGGGACCGCCGGGTTTCAGGGGGCTCACTTCTTCCTGTACAGGATGATTGCGTAGGCTCCCATCATCGCGGCCGCCACGGCTGCGGCAGCGCAGGCGACGACCTTGGCGGTGTCGTCCGAGCCGGACGATCCGGAGGTGGTCGCGGACGAGGGGTTCCTGCGGTCGGAGCCGTCATCGGGGATAATGATGACGGACCCGTCCCCCTCTTCAACGAAGTACACAGCGTACGTCGAGAAGTGGTCGGTGGTGAAGGTCACAGTCGTGGAGGTGTACGTGGTGGGCCTGGCTTCGGTCGTGCCGTCGTCGGCCACGTAGTACACGACGGCCTTGTAGCCGCTGGGCACATCGACCGCCAGGGTGACGGTGACCGTTCCTACGAACGTCGAGACGTCGGTTCCAGAAATACTGGATGTGATGCTCAGATCGTAGAGGCGGGTCTCCGTACCGGTGGTCTCGGAAGTCTCCGTGACTGTGATGGTTATGTCGCCCTTGCCGACAAGTCCGATGACGGTGGCGGAGTCCAGCTCCACAGTGGTGGATTCGCTGGAGATCGTCACACCCGTACTCTGTCCGTAAGCTGTGCTGATAACATTGGACGACATCTCGGCCGTGGTCGTTCCGCTAGAATCCTCGACAGGGATCTCGATGTCCCCGCTGGATTCGCTCTCCCAGAGGGCGTAGAGCGTGAAGCTGCTGGTGACCTCCGTAGTGAAGTCGTACTGAGAGGCGTAGGTCTCGCTGGTGTACCATCCGACGAACGTGTACCCGGTCTTTGTCGGGTTCGAAGGCGCCGTGATGGTCGCTTTGTACTCGGCAGTCTTGTTATCGACGCTGGAACCTCCCATGGATTCGAAAGACACCGTGTAAGTTCTTGTAGACTCGTTGTAGAGTGCGGTGTAGGTCGCCGCTCCGGTGACGGTCGGGATCGTCTCGAGGACGGTGGATCCGTCCGTGGACCAGCCCTTGAAGGAGTAGTCCGTGGACTCGGTGGAGGCCTTGTCGGTGCTTCCGGAGAACGAGGGCGTCTCGCCGTAGGCGACCTGCTCGGTCGTCTCGGTGCCGTCGACGTTCCAGGTTATGGTGTAGGTGTTGACCTGCCATACGGCATAGAGCTCAACTCCCGTTGTTGATGTTGAGAGATCCTGGACGGACTGGCCATTCGTATAGGTCGGCTCGGCTGCTGTTGCACTGGTGCTCCACCCGAGGAATGTGTGCTCAGTGTAGGTGAACGTGTTGAGGTCGAGCATGCTCGACACGCCGACCGTCATGTTCTGAGTAGTGGTGTCTTCCGTTCCGTTGTTTGCGTGGAACGTGACTGTGTACACTACAGCAGACCCATCGATCGTTGCCGTGCCCGACACCTCCATCGCGGCGGTCGGATTCGTGATCGTCAGAGTCCTCGCTGTCTTGTCATAGACCACAACGGTTTCATCCGTTCCCGTCAGAGATTCCGGCATGTCATATCCTGCCGTAGCCTCGAGATACAGCACTGTGGTGCCGTATCCAGGGATTGTCATCAGACTCTCCACAACCGTTCCCGACGCATCCTTGACGGTGATTTCCGTCAATTTGAGCGTCAACTGCTGGTCGGCATATGCCTTGAAGTAGATTCCACCTGTCCCTGTGTACGCTGCGGCTGTGTACTCGGCGAGAGTGTCGCCGCAGTGGAAGATCGAGACGTCTTCGACCGAGACGGATTCCGCCACCGTGGCGAACAGCGTGTCCGTTCCGGCGGCCAGTGTCCCTGTCGAGACGACGACATAGGCTGAGGAGGACATCGTGCCCGCGACCTGTATGGCGAGGCGATCGCTTGGGCCGCTGATCACAGGCAGCATCAGGCCGTATCCCGAATCCCCGTTGTCGCGGATCACCGGATCGCCGC
>JAUNXZ010000088.1 GCA_030539515.1 Thermoplasmata archaeon | reverse complement strand
CCTTCTTCTCCCTGGAGAGCTTCTCCAGCCTCACGAAGAGGTAGGGGGGTATCTGCTTCAATCTGTCTGCCTGCTCGTAGTTCATGCCGATTCCTCCGTTTCGCCCGTGAAGACCAGCTCAGCCGGCCCCTCCATGAGCACGTATCCAAGGTCCTTGTCGACCGTGATCTTCAGCCATCCGCCCGGGAGGTGGACGTCCACCGGCGCCCCGAAGGGCACCAGGCCGTTCAGCGCCGCGGCGGTGGTGGTGGCGCAGGCGCCGGTCCCGCAGGCCAGCGTCCACGCGGCTCCGCGCTCGTAGACGCGGATGTATATCTTCCCGTCCTCGACCCTGCAGAACTCCACGTTGGTCTTCCTGGGGAAGAACGGGTGCCTCTCGAGCACCGGCCCCAGCCTGTCGACCGTCTCGTCGTCCAGGGGGGTGAACGTGATGAAGTGCGGGTTCCCCATGGAGACGGCGTTCGCCCTGAACGGGACGCCGTCCACCTCGAACGGCTGGTCGATGAACTTGCCGTCGTGGTCGATGGGGACGGTGCGCCCGTCGAGGATGGGCGCGCCCATGTTTATCCTGACGGTCTTGACGAGATCGTCGTCTCCCCTGAAGGTCTCCGCCTCCAGGTCGCCGGCCAGGGTGTGTATCGTGAACTTGTCCGACTTGGCGAGACCGGAGTCGCGGAGGTACTTGGCGACGCACCTGATGCCGTTGCCGCACATCTCCGCCTCGCTGCCGTCGGCGTTGATGATCCTCATGGTGAAGTCTGTTCCCTCTCCGGGGAGCACGTAGAGCACCCCGTCGGCCCCGACGCCGAAGTGGCGGTCGCAGACCATCTCGCACCATGCCGGGTCGATCTCGAGCGTTCCGTCCGTCCCGTCCAGGAGGACGAAGTCGTTTCCGAGTCCGTGGTACTTCCAGAACCTCATCGCCTGAGCCTCTCGGGGATTATCTGGCGGGTCCACTGCTCCTCCACGGTCTCCGCCTCGCGGATGAGGTCCGCCTTGCCGTCGTTGACCATGACCTCGGCGCACAGCGGGCGGGAGTTGTACCTGCTCGCCATGGAGAATCCGTACGCTCCGGCGTCGTACACCGCGACGATGTCGCCGACCTTGGGGTCGGGGAGCACGCGGTCGTGGGCGATGTAGTCGCCGGACTCGCAGATGGGTCCCACGACGTCGTACTTGTCCGTGCAGGCCTTGCCGAACCTGTTCGCCAGGGCCACGTGATGGTAGGAGTCGTACATCGCGGGGCGGATGAGGGTGTTGAACCCGGCGTCCACGCCGACGTACTTCTTCACGCCGGCGTCCTTCACGTCGTTCACGCGCGTGAGGAGGACGGTGGTGTCGCAGATGATGTACCTTCCCGGTTCCAGGATTATGGTCTTGATGTCCGTCTCCTCCTGGATCATGTCCGTGAGGTTCATGGCGAGCTCGCCGACGTCCATCTCCTCCTCCTGGGGCCTGTACGGGACGCCGATGCCGCCTCCCATGTCGATGAACTCCAGGTCGATTCCGAGGCTCTCGATCTCGTTCACGAGCTCGATCAGAACCTCCATCATGTCCATGAAGGGCTCGACGACCTGTCCGCCGGAGCCGATGTGGGCGTGTATGCCCTTGACGTTGAAGCCGAGGTCCTTGGCTCTGGCGTACGTCGAGATGACCTGGTCCAGGGGGATGCCGAACTTGGCTCCCTTGTTGCCCGTCGTCACCTTCGCGCTGTGGCCGGAGCCCACGCCGGGGGTGATCCTGAAGGACACGTCGGAGCCGGGGGCGATCTCGGCGAGGCGCTCCATCTCGCAGATGGAGTCGAGGTTCACCATGACGCCGAGGTCGGTGACCTCCTTCAGCTCCTGGCTGGAGACGTTCACACCGGTGTACATGATGCGGTCCGGGGAGAATCCCGCCTTCAGGCAGGTCCTGACCTCCCCGATGGACACGGCGTCGATGCCGGAGCCCTCCTGCTCGAGGACGCGGAGGATCGCCAGGTTCGTGTTCGCCTTGCAGGCGTAGTGGATCCTGGTGTCCATGAACCTGGAGAACGCGCCGTAGATGTTGCGGTAGTTCTCCCTGAGCCTCTGCTCGTCCGTGACGTACACGGGGGTGCCGAACTCGTCGGCGATCTCGACGGCGGACTTGCCGCCGATCATCATGACTCCGTCCTTGGACTCGAACTCGCGCATCATCGCTGACCACCTATGAACCTGTCATGCAGCGCCTTGACCACATCGATCACCCTGCTCATCGGGACGACGAAGTTCAGGGACACGTCGCTGGCGCCCTCGGAGATCATCTCCACGTTGGCGTTGGCCTCCTTGACGGCTCCGAAGATGTCGCCGGACACCCCGCACTTGTCGAGGAGGTTGTCCCCGACGGCGCAGATGAGCGCCACGTCGTTCTTCACGTCGATCCTCTCGATGTCGCCGCCGCTGAGGCCGTTGAGCTGCCTCAGGGTCTGCTTCACGTCGTTGTTGTGAACGAGGAAGGCGACGGTCGAGAGCGATGTCGAGATCGAGTAGATGATGACGTTGATGTCCGCGATCTTGTCGATGATCCTGGCGACCATCGCCGGGCGGTACGCGATCTCCGCGGAGCTGATGGTGATGATCGACAGGTCGGTCTTGGCCGCGACGGACCTGAGCATCTCGGAGGTGCTCTTCCTGAGGTGGTGGATCAGGGTCCCGGGCTCCTCCGGCCTGAAGGAGTTCTTGACCTTCAGGGGGATGTGCTTGAGCCTGACGGGCTCGATGGTCCTCGGGTGGAGGACCTTGGCTCCGAAGTACGCGAGCTCGGCGGCCTCGCCGAAGTTCATCTCGGGGATCTTCTTGGCGTCCGGGATGATCCTGGGGTCGGCGGACATGAAGCCGTCCACGTCGGTCCAGATCTCCAGCATGTCCGCGTCGATGGCGTTGGCCACGACCGCTGCGGAATAATCGGAGCCGCCCCTGCCGAAGGTGATCGGGCGCTTGTCGGACCCGACGCCGTAGAATCCCGTTATGATGGGGACGACTCCCATGGACAGCAGGGGCCTGACCTTCATGGTCATGCCCGTGGCCGTGTTGAGCAGGTCCGCGGACCCGTTGCCGGGGCGGCCGACGGCTATGATGCCGGCGTCCTCCGACGTGATCGCGACGGACTTCAGCCCCATGTCCCTGAGGACGAACGCCAGGAGCAGGGAGGAGAACCTCTCCCCCTGCGACACGACGGCGTCCTTGTAGTAGGGGTCGTCGCGGTCAGCCAGGAGGGCCTGCCTGAAGCCGTTCAGCCTGCCGTCGAACTCGGCCCTGAACTCGTCCATGGTCTCGCCGCCGAAGAGCTGGCTGGCGGTGAGCAGGTGCTTGTTGGCGAACTGCTCGATGACCCCGTCCGGGTCGGTCAGGGGGTTGTCCACCACGCTGACCAGGAAATTCGTGATACCCGACATGGCGGAGACGACGACCACACGGTCGCCCTCGGTGTCCGCCACGATGCTCCCCACCCTCTTCAGGGCCTCGGCGGAACCGACGCTGGTACCGCCGAACTTCATTACCGTTATCATAGTCCAAGCACCTCGCTCATACCGTGCACCCTGCCGTCGTGCCTGCCCGCGACCCATCTGATGGTCTCGACGCATCCGTCGGCGAATGCCTCCCTTGAAATCGCCTTGTGGGTCAGCTCGACCCTCTCCATGTTCTTCGCGAAGATGACGGTGTGGTCGCCCACGATGTCGCCGGCGCGGATGGAGTGGACGCAGATCTCCCTCCCCCTGGGCCCGGTGACCCCCTGGCGTCCGTACACGACGTCGTTTATGCCCGAGGATGACTGCAGCCTCCTGACGGTCTCCATGGCCGTTCCGGAGGGGGCGTCCCTCTTCTGACTGTGATGGGCCTCGATGACCTCTATGTCGTAGTCCGGGAGGTGCTGGGCCATGAGCTCGCACATCCTCCAGAACACGTTGACGCCTATGGCGAAGTTCGCCGATATCACGGCGGAGGTGCAGCACCTCTCGACGTTGGCGGTCATCTGAGCTATCGAATCGGGGTCCACCGCGGTGGTCCCCAGGACGATGTTGGCACCCGTCTCCGGGACGGACGCGATTACCTTCGAAGCCGCGGAGGGGCTGGTGAGGTCCACGTAGACGTCCACGCCCTTCAGCGCGTCGTTGAGCGACGAGGCTCCGACCGCGGTCACCCCGCAAACGTCGGTCCCCACGTGCCCGCCCTCGTCGGAGACGACGACGGAGACGAGCTCCATGTCCTCTGCGGAGGCGACCTTCTGGCAGACGAGGCTCCCGAGCTTCCCGGTGCCCCCGCCGATTGCGACCCTTATCGTCATAGTATCCCGAGGTCCCTGAGGACGGGGTCGAGCCTCGCCTTCCCCGCCTCGGAGAGGGGGGTGAGCGGGAGCCTGGGGATCCCGGTGCCGAATCCGAGCGATCCCATGACGTACTTGATGGGTATGGGGTTCGACTCGGTGAACAGCGCCCCGAACAGGGGCAGGAGCTTCTCGTGGATGGCGCGGGCCGCCTGGACGTTGCCGGACGCCGCGTTCCTGGTGAGGTCGCACATGAGCGCGGGGCAGCAGTTGCTGGCGACGGAGATCACACCGTCCGCGCCCAGGCCCATCATCGCAAGGGTCAGGGCGTCGTCGCCGCTCAGGACCTCGAACCCCTCGGGCCTGCGCCTGAGGATGTCCATGATCTGGGCCATGTTGCCGCTGGCCTCCTTCACTCCGGCGATGCCGTCTATCTCGGCCATGCGCATGAAGGTGTCCGCGGTGATGTTCACCCCGGTCCTGCCCGGGATGTTGTACACTATAATTGGAATATCTACGGAGCCCGCGATGGCCTCGTAGTGCCTGTAGATGCCCTCCTGCGTGGGCTTCACGCAGTACGGCGAGATCGAGAGTATCCCGTCCGCGCCGATGTCCTGGGCGCTCCTGCTCAGGGCGAGCGCCTCGCTGGTGCAGTTGCTCCCGGCCCCGGCCAGGACCTTGGCGCGCTTGGCCTGGTCCCTGACAATTTCGATAACACGGAGGTGCTCGTCGTGCATGAGCATGGACGACTCGCCGGTGCTCCCGCACGGCACCAGAACGTCCACCCCGTTTGATTCCTGGAAGTCGACCAGGCGCCTCAGCGCCTCCTCGTCCACCTTCCCGTCCCTGTCGAACGGCGTCACGAGCGCCGTGCCTGTCCCTGCGAACATCGCTCTCGGGCCTCCCCGTAGTGCTCCTTCAGGATCAGCCTGGTCCTGGTGCTGAGAATGTTGTCGTACCTGCGGACCCTCTCGATGATGTCGTTGAGGTGCTGGGAGGACTCGACGTCGACGATGGCGATGATGTCCTGGTCGCCGGTGACCTCGAACACCTCGGTGACGCCGTCGTAGCTGGCGAGCTCCCTGGCGATCTCCTGGGTGTCGGTGTTCACGGCGATGCTGATCTCGACGAGCGCCTTCACGTTCTTGGAGCTGGTCTTGATCGTGAATCCTCTGATCACCCCTTCCTCGGTCATCTTGTGGACCCTGCTGCGCACTGTGCCCTCGGAGACTCCGAGCTGGTTGGCTATCTCCACGAAGGGGCAGCGGGAGTCCTTCTTGAGGAGCTCTATGATCTTCTTGTCGAGGTTGTCTATCACGGGAATCACCTGCAGGACGGCCTGTATGGCGCCTCGTAGAACTATTTCGTATATAATCTATGGGAATCCGCGGGCGGATAGAGGATATCCGCATTATAGGAGTGATAAAAGAAGGGGTAAGGGGTTTGGGTTCTGCGAAATCCGCAGAATTCAGGCGCCGCGGGACGCCGACTTGGGAGCGTCGCGGTTGCCCGTGGCGTTCTGGAGTATGTCGACCTCGATCCTGTTGTACGGCACTTCGATTCCCGCGTCGGTGAGCTCCTGGATGACCAGCTCCCTGATCTGGCCGGCGTAGTGGGCGCTGTCGTTGTAGTCGTCCACGTAGCAGGCGAGCCTGAAGATGAT
>JAUNXZ010000087.1 GCA_030539515.1 Thermoplasmata archaeon | reverse complement strand
CAAATCAGGGGGTGGGGACCATTCCTGTTCTCTCGGTTTCGTTGTTTCCCGGCGTTTTCCGCCGTCTCCGCGATGCGAAGGGGGCGTATTCTCCCGATTGGAGCCGTTCTTCGGGCGATCCGGAGCGGAAGGTGGTACTCTTCCAACCGGTTTGAAGGGACCACCCGGGGAGTGCGGACCGGGGCGACTATAATCTGAATCCGGTCGCTCCCGCCGCTTCTCCTCATACCTTCTGAGGATCTCGTCGCGGCTCGGGAACACCGCGACATCCCCTTCGAAGCGGGCGGAGAACACATCGTCCATCCTGATGAACCTCGGACGGGGGCGGCCGTCCTCGGCGAGTGCGGCTTTCTCGACCAGGACCCCCAGCCGGAACTCCCCGTCGGGACCGGAGGGCATCCTCGAAACGTAGCAGAGGCTACCGACCGTCGCCTTGACGAAGATGTTCAGGGCCTCCGGGTCGGACCTGTCGCCTGTGTAGACGTGCCTGACCTCCTCCTCCCTCCTGCTCGGCATACTGGATGAATCAGCGAATCGGTATTTATTTCCGACATCGGAAACTCTTAAGTAACCGTCAGTCCATCCCATTACGTCCAGTAAGCCCCGCAAGCCTGGTTGCCCCCGGGTGGCCTATATAGCTTGCGGGCAAAGACATCCCCGGAGGCGGTTGTCTGACCGAACGGCCAAGGCATGTGGAGATCTCGTTCTGCGTGGACGCAGGGTGCACATGGACGAACCCGTACGGGGAGGAATGCACCCGCCTGTTCACGATGGAGCCTGACAGGCTCCACGAAGGCATGTCCGAGTCCGTCTCCAGACAGTTCCGCGAGTTCTGCGGATGCCTCGGCGAAGGGCTCCGGGGCATCGGATACTACGGGGAGCTCCCACCGTTCCACCTGACGTCCGAGGAGGACGAGCTCTACATGGAGTGGATCTTCGACGGGTGCAGGTTCGGGTTCGACTTCTACGAGGATCCGGTGGACTCCGGGTGGTTCGTCCTGAGGAAGGACGGAAACGGGATGCACCGGCGCCACTCGAAGTTCGGCGGCTCTTACGACGAAGCCGTAAAGGCCGTGACAGACTTCCTGGAGGGACATCGTTCCCGATAACGTCGGCACGGACCGGGGCAGGTCGCTCCGCTCCCCGCCCCGGCTCCGCCGGGGAAGGCGCCGTCGGGGCTCCGCCCCTCCGGCTTGTCGAGCTCGTCGCGGCTGGCGCCGCTCCGAGAGCGGAATACACCAGGTCGGAAGTCGGTCGGATTCCGGGAGGCTCACTCCCTCCTCCCGCCTTCCCTTATCCTGTCGAACGCCTCGACGATGTCGCCCATGTCCACCTCGCCGATGGTCGGCACCCCGCCGAACACCCCGTTGAGGTAGCGGTCCTCGTTGTTGTTGTTCCTCTGGGTGCGGGTTATCGAGCTTATCGCCACGATCTCCCTCCCGCCCTCCGCATCCCTGAGGATGTACGCGCACTTGGGGTCCGCGTCCCGGAGCAGGGAGGTGTTGTGCGTGGTGGCTACCAGCTGCCCCCTCCCGTAGCCGAGGACCTCGCGCATCAGGTCGCGCATCAGCACGTCGTGAATCCCGGAGTCCATCTCGTCGATGACCACGACGCCGCCCTTGTACAGGCTCATGAGGTACGGCAGCAGCCCCAGCAGGCGCCTGGTGCCGAAGGACTCGTCGCATGCGCGGATGAGCCGGTACTCGGTGCCGACCCTCCTCTCGAAGAGCATCTCGTAGCGGATCCTCCCGCCGTACTGCTCCACGTCGTAGCTGACGCGGCGGATGTCCGGGTTTATGCGGGAGAAGAACCTGGTCGCAGCGTCCTCGTAGGCGTCGAGGATGTTCCGGGCGGACGCCGGCAGGGTCCCAGCGGCGGGGTCGAACCATCCCGGGCCGCCGCCCTCGCGGAGGCCGACGGTCATGCCGCGGATGAATTGGAGGACCTCGGTCGCCTCCGGGCAGAGGGAGGAGCGGATGTACTCGGGATTGCTCCTGCGCGCCTCGGCCCGTATGATCGAGAGCACCGTGTGCTTCCCCCAGAACCTGCGGAGGGCCTCCGGCATGTCCGCCTCCAGCGCCGCGGAGCGGAAGAACGACGCGTGGAAACGAGCCTCCGGGCCCTCCGGTCCGGAGACGACCTCGTAGAGACGGGCCTTCCTGCCGTTGACGTGATAGTCGAGGCACTCGCGGATGAGCCGCCCGTCCTCCCCGAACTCCATTACGTAGTCCGCGTCCTTGCCGGTAGGTGCGAAGACATACTCCGTCCTCATGGCGCCGGCGGAGCCGGCGGATCTGTTCGACACCGCCAGCATCGACACGTCCTCCCACCCGGGGGAGTCGAACCCGGGCGGCTCCCCGGAGTCCAGCATCCTGGCCATCCGGCGGAACATCTCCCCGTACTCGCGGTCGGACGAGGGGAGCCCGCCCATGGGGCCGGGCCCGGGGGGCCCGAGGGTGCGCACCGACAGCCTCAGGAAGCGGAAGGCGCGGACCACGTTGGTCTTGCCGGACCCGTTCTCCCCGTAGACCAGGGCGTACCTGGCGGGCCTCGACCTCGTCTCCGTGAGATCGAGATCCAGGTGCGGGAACGAGCGGAAGTTGTCCAGCACGACTCTCTTGAACATATGCCCGCGAGATGGGAAACCGGGTATTAATAGGTCGTCGTGTTGATTCAAACCATATCATTTACAGAATTTTCGATTTCGTTTATGGGGGATTCGTTGAAATGAATTGATACAAGTTGTATCGGATTTTTGAAAAGGATTAAATACGCGGAGGACGGATGGGGATAGTGCCGAGGCGCCCCGGGAGGGACGCTTGGGCAAGGAAAGCAGAAATGGCACCGTATGGAATGGGCATGGGGCCCGCCGGCTTCGGCGGGCCGGACATGGAGATCATGATGGCCAGGCGCATGGCCTTCATGGAGATGATGCGCATGCGCGAGATGAGGATGCTCGCCATGGGCATGGGCCCCGGCATGATGATGCCGATGGGCGGCGGACCCCGCAGGGAGATGATGAGGATGCGCGCCGCGTGCGGCGGGTACCCGATGATGCCCGGCACGGGTCCCGGGATGGGGTGTCCTCCTATGCACCCCATGGCCGGGATGCCCGCCGGACGCCCCATGGGCCCCCCGATGGGGATGATGCCCTGCGGCATGCAGGCCGAGGGGGATGACGAAGGGGAGTGCCCCGGACCGATGGCGGGGATGCCGTTCGGGATGCCGCCGGGCGGGTTCCCGCCCATGATGGACCCGATGATGATGCGCGGAGCCTAGGAGGCCCCCGGGGCCGAGGCCCCGGAGCAGCAGGAGGATGCCGAGACAGCGGGATCCGAATGATGCGCCCGCCCCGAGAGGGCGGAACCCTTACCTGAGAGGGGGCGGGGACGCCCCCTCGGACACTCTCATTCTCTTGGAAGGATCCCGTGGGATCTGAGGTAGACTCTGCCCATCTCCGTTGTCTTCAGCGTCTCCTGGAAGTCCGGGGTTGTACTATACGGACAATGCGGCCTGAGGAAAGCTCCGTCGGGGCTCCGCCCCTCCGGCTTGTTGACTCGTCGCGGCTGCGCCGCTCCGAGAACTGAATGAACCAGGTCTGCTGGCAAATGAAACTCGGAGCATTCAGTTCCTCTTCCCGCCTTCCGTGATCCTGTCGAAGTCCTCGACGATGCTCCCCATATCCACCTTATCGGTGGTTGGAAGTCCTCCGAAGAGGCCTCTGCGGTATCTCGCCTCGTTGTTGTTGTTCTTCTGCGTCCTGACCTCCGAACCGACGGTGACCACGGACCTGTCGCCGTTCCCGTCGACGTTGATTATGTGGACGTACCGCGGGTTCGCGTCGCACATCAGGTACGTGTTGTGGGTGGTCATGATGAGCTGTCCCCGCTCGTATCCCCCGATCTCGTTCAGCAGGCCGCTCATGCGCATGTCATGTATCCCCGCGTCCATCTCGTCCATGATGACCACGCCACCCTTGTACAGGCGGATGAGGTACGGGAGGAGGTTCAGCAGGCGCCTCACCCCCAGGGATTCGTCGACTGCCCTCACGTCCCTGTACTCGCCGTGGACCCTCCTCTCGAAGACGAGCGTGTAGTTCAGCCGGCCGTTGGATTCGGATACGAGGTAGTGCGCACCGCGGATGTCGTCGGTTATGCGGCTGAAGAACTCCGATATCGCGCATTCGTACGCATCCAGTCTGTTCCTCTGACTCGCGGGAAGGGTCCCGTTCTCGGGATTGAACAGACTGAAGAGGCCCCAGTTCCCGCCGAGACCCAGGGTCATGTCCCTGATGTAGTCCAGCACTTCCATGACCTCGGCGCAGACGGCCCCTTCCATGTACTCGGGGTTGCTCTTCTGCCTCTCGGACCTGAGTATCGAGAGGAACGTGTGCCTGCCCCAGTATTTGCTCAGGAGCTCGTCCGTCTCAGACCTGTAGGCGTCGGATCCGAAGAAGGACCTGTTGAAGCGCCGGTTCCGGGTCCTGTCCAGAACTTCCGTCTCATCATCACGGGATACGCGGTAGTCCAGGTCGTACAGGAGGGCCTTGCGGCCATTGATGCAGTAGTCCAGCGTCTCGCGGACGATCCTGCCGTCGCTCCCGAACTCCATCACGTAGTCGGCGTCCTTGCCGTTGAGGCTGAAGACGTACTCGGCCCGGATGTTCCCGGAGGACCCGATCATGCAGTGTCTATTCGAGAGCACAGTCACATCCGTCTGCAGGTTCGGAAAATCGAACAGGTCCGGCGACGAGGCCAGGTCGACGGAGTTGGGCATGGGACGAACACTGATGTACTGGCTGCGGTCGAAAAAGGTGAGTGTCCCTTCGGTCATCTCTCCGTAGGAGTTCTCCCCGAGGGTGCGTACGGACTGCCTGAGGAAATGGAAGGCCTTGACGATGCCCGTCTTGCCGGAACCGTTGTCGCCGTAGATCAGCGCGTATCTCGACGGTTTCGACTTCGTCTCCGATAGGTCCAGATCCAGATGGGCGAAGGAGAGGAAGTTGTCGAGCACGACCCTCTTGAACATGAACATGTAATGCCGTTATAACGTATATAATTATTCATTGACGGCTGAACTTGTTGTAACATTCCCAATAATCTTGAAATACGCGCTAATTATGTTTCAAATAAAAATAAATAATTCATAGAGATACATAGGATGGGCATGTACCGACGCAACGCCGTCGGAGGATGCCCAAGGTGATCCCATGAGTGATGAGAGATCAGACAGAGGCGAGGCCAATCGTGAGGGCGGCCTCGAGATGCAGAAATTGGCCGAGGAAGTGTTCGTCGGCATCGAGAAGATCGATGAGACGGATTTCAGGACATACGACTATGTCAATCGGGAACTTGGACTCCTAATCGAGGTTAGGTCTTTCGAGGGATACCGGGCATCAGACATCAGGGCACCCATGATAGACTACGGTACTGATAGTGGGATGCTGCGCATCATCAATGCCACGGTAGGGCATACAGAAGATAAACGCCCGGACATCCAGAGATTGTGCGAAATGCTAGGCCTGGATCACAGAACAGTCGAGGAGATCTCGTTCTGTCCGCTCGCGGAATGTAACCCGGATGTCGTCGAGAAGGAGATATCCAGTCTGTTGACTCCGCAGAAACTCGATGAGAACCATGTGAAAGCGCTGGTCGTGTACGTATACACACCTGGTTGCCAGAGAACGAACCGTTGCCTCGTGTATCGCAGACGGGGAAGCAGGGTTGATCTGAGCCTTTTCAGAAGAGAGTGCAATCCCGAGATGAAAGAAGTGCGAAGGATCGACTGAGAAACAGGGCAATCCTCAATATAGGCCGGGCGGGGGCGGACACACCCGCCCCGGCATCATCATCAAACTCCCGCGGACACCGAGAAGTCGAAGAACACCCCCCCCCCCGACCGCAGGGTCGACAACATGCCACTCGGCGTTTACCATTCTAGAGTGGGTGCTGGAG
>JAUNXZ010000086.1 GCA_030539515.1 Thermoplasmata archaeon | reverse complement strand
GCCATGCCGTTGCTTCCGCCGAACACGGCCAGCCCGTTGACCTGGCCGACCGCCTCGCCGGTGGTCTGGAAGGTCTTGTAGGCCTTGCTCCTGACGACCATCCTGTCGACGATCTGCTGCTCCAGGCCGCGGGCGATCCTCCTGGCCTCGTTGACGTCGTCGGCAGTGACGACGGTGGCCTTGCGCTCGACCGCCGCGTCCCCCGAGACGCGCACGAGTCCGCCCAGCTCCCTCATCCTGAGGGTGAGCTCGCCCTTCCTGCCGGAGCGGCGCTGGGCCTCCCTGACGATCTCGGCGACGGCGTACTTGTCGAAGTGGGGGATCTTCCCGTCCTTGCGGACCTCCTGGGCGATGAACCTGACGATGTTCCTGCGGTTCTCCTCGGTGTCGGGCATGGTGTCCCTCATGTACACCTCGTACCCGTATCCGCGTATCCTGGACCTGAGCGCGGGGTGCATGCCCTCGAGGGCGTTCAGGTTACCGGCGCAGACGAGGATGAAGTCGCAGGGGACCGGCTCGGACTTGACCAGGGCGCCGGAGGAGCGCTCGGACTGTCCGGTGATGGCCATCCTCTTCTCCTGCATCGCGGTGAGCAGGGAGACCTGGGACTCCAGGGACAGCGTGTTGATCTCGTCGATGTAGAGGACTCCCTTGTTGGCCTTGTGGATGGCCCCGGGCTCGATCCTGTCGTGGGACGGGGTCTCGAGTCCTCCGGACTGGAACGGGTCGTGCCTGACGTCTCCCAGCAGGGCTCCGGCGTGGGTGCCGGTGGCGTCCACGAACGGCGGTGTGTCCGACGGGTCGTGGCCCACCAGGAGCTTCGGCACGATCGCGGTCTCGGTCCTGGTCTGGCCGGGGGTCCTGAAAATCATGACGATCAGGAACGCGGCCATGATGGCGATGAGCGCGATGGTGAAGTTGTTGAGGAGTATCGACGCAAGCAACCCCAGGACTATGAGCGCCATGCACGCGTAGATGTACAGCGTGTTGCGCTGGTTCTTCTGGGCGGCCGCTGCCGCCTTCTGCTCGGCCACGACGGCCTTGCCCTTCCCCGCGGGGAAGACCCTGATCCTGGGCTCGTTGAAGTCCTCGGGGTTGTGGTAGGCCACGATGTCCTGCATGTCCTCCTTGGGGAGATACTCCACCATGGAGTTGGCAAGCATCGACTTCCCGGTTCCGGGCTCGCCGATGAGCATGACGTGCCTCTTCTGGTGGGCCGCCTTCCTCATGACCTCCACCGCATCCTCCTGGCCTATGACGCGGTCCGCCATCATGTCGGGGATCTCTATCTCCTCGGTCGTGGCGAACGTCTGCTCGTCGGCCCATTCCTCGATGGACTTTGTAGTCGGCTCTTTGCCGGCCTGTTTGTCTGTCATGCACTGTCCTCCGTTTCCCATCTGATTGAACTTGTATTTATACTGACTGATTCATCGCACGGATGCTCAGACTATTCCCTTCTTTATCGCGTGGACGAAAGTGACCACGATCACCACGACTATCAGCAGGACGATCACGTACCCGCCGTACTTCTCTATGACCGTCGAGTCGTCCGGCCACTCCACCCCGCCGGAAGCCAGGGCGGGCGCGGCCAGGGCGGAAGAGAGCTGCTCCGGCTCCGCGTAGTGCGTCGCCCCGAAACCGTAAGACGTGCTGCCCAGGGTGACCGACGACGTGGTCCCCACCATCAGGCAGTTGCGGGCGGTGCTCGAGTTCCACGTGCAGTCCACAGCGTACCAGGAGTCGTCCTGCAGGACCTCGTTCCAGAACCCGTCTGACATGGACCCGTCGGAGGCGAGGACGCTACCGGCCACGGTCACGGCCGTCAGGCCGTTCAGCGAGCACAGGTAGGTGAACGCCGCCGCGACTCCGGCGGACGAGGAAGTCTTGGTGACCAGGGCGTCGTAGATGTTGCCCACGGTTCCCTCGTCGTCTGTGGCGGAGGTGATGCCCCTGAGGGTGTCGTTTATCGAGCTGACCCTGTCCTGCACGGACTCGCCGGAGACGGTGACCGCCTCGGCGGCCTCCTTCACCGCGGCGATGGCCTCGGCGACCTCGTTGGCCTCGGTCGACGTGTCGTCCTTGAACTCCTCGGGGACCGTCAGCGTGAACGAGACGGACACCAGCATGATCCACTGGGTACCGTTGACGGTCACGGTGGTCGTGGTGTGGCCGAACCCGAGACCAGTCTCGAGATCCGTGATGGCGGGGTAGTCCCAGAGCCAGATCCAGGAGGGGTCGGTCAGATAGTATGCGGCCACGGCGTCCTCCATCATCGAGAGGGCGTACTCCTTCGCCTCGTCCGTCGTGGAGAACAGCATGGGGGTCCCGACGGTGTACGTCACAAACACGGAATCGGTCGGGCTCTCCGCAGCGGATGCGAATGCCGTGCTCATCTGTGCGTACAGCCCCTGCCCGTTGCTGTCCAATTGCGACACATACCTGTCGGACGCATCGGCGGACGAGTCCTCCAGCACCAATGGAACGGCCATGGATGCGACGAGGACGATTACCAGCAGGGTGACGGTCTTTGAGCTCATCTGAGGCGGGTATAACACGGTCTTCTTTAAAGAAACGCGCATGGGTGTATCGGGAACGCGGGGAAGTTAGATATCCATCCCGACGGTTCGGTGCATCATCATGAGGGTGGACGAGCTCGACATCCCGGACTCCGTTGCGGAGCTTCTCCTTTCCGCAGGCTTCAGGGAGCTCCATCCGCCCCAGGCGGAGGCGATTCCCATCGCCCTCGAGGGCCGCAACCTCGTGGCGGCGATTCCGACCGCCAGCGGGAAGTCCCTCATCGGGATGATCCCTGCCCTGAGGATCCTCGCCGAGAGGCACGGAAAAGTCCTGTACATAGTCCCCTTGAAGGCTCTGGCATCCGAGAAGATGGAGGACTTCAAGCGTTTCGGGGACTCGCTAGGGTTCAAGGTGCACATGAGCACCGGCGACCTGGACAGCGACGACCGCGGGATGGCCGACGCCGACGTGGTGGTCGCCACGTCCGAGAAGACCGACTCCATGATACGCCACGGCAGCCGCTGGATGGACGGCCTGAGGCTGGTCATCGCGGACGAGATCCACATGATCCACGACCCCGGCAGGGGGCCCACCCTAGAGGTCGCGCTCACCAAGCTCATGCGCAAGAACGAGGAGATGCAGGTCATCGCCCTTTCCGCGACGATATCCAACGCCGACGACCTTGCCGACTGGCTCGACGCGGCGCTGGTGAAGAGCGACTGGAGGCCCGTCCCCCTGCACGAGGGCGTGTACCTGGACCACGAGATCACATTCGACGACGGCAGGTGCGTCGACGTTCCCGCCAAGGGCGAGGACATCGACTCCATGGTCCGCCAGACCGTCTCGGACGGCGGGCAGTGCCTGGTGTTCGTCAACTCCAGGAGGTCCACCGAGGCGGTGGCCTCACGCATCGCATCCTCCATCGGATCCCCCTCGGGGCTGTCCGCCGCCGAGAAGAACGTTCTGGAAGGAGATTTGGAGGCCACCGACATGGGCAAGAGGCTCGCCGCCTGCGCCGCCAAGGGCGTGGCCTTCCACAACGCCGGCCTGACCTACAGGCAGAGGCGCGTCGTCGAAGAGGGCTTCAAGGCCGGGACCATCAAGTGCATCGTGGCCACGCCGACACTCGCCGCCGGGATCAACCTGCCCGCCAGGAGGGTCATCGTCAGGGACACCACGCGGTACGAGGGCGGGGGCAACGTCCCGATAGCCGTGATGGAGGTCAAGCAGATGTGCGGCCGCGCCGGCAGGCCCGGGTACGACCCCTACGGAGAGGCGGTCCTCATGGCCAAGAGCCAGAGGGACTTCGACCACCTGATGGAGGACTACGTCGAGCACGACACCGAGCGCGTCACGTCCAAGCTGTTCTCGGGGAACGTGGTGAGGAGCCACATCCTCGGTGTCCTGGCGACGGGCGATGCCGACTCAGAGGAGTCCATCGTAGACTTCATGCGCGGGACGTTCTACGGCGCCACGTCGCAGATGTTCGGCATCGAGGGCGTCGTCGAGGACGTGGTCGACTTCCTGGAGAGGGAGAAGATGGTCGAGAGGGTCGGCGACCGCATCGAGATCCTCCCGTTCGGGCGCAGGGTGTCCGACCTCTACATCGACCCCGTTTCCGCGTCCATGCTCCGGGACGCCGTGATGAAGATCGACGCCGAGACAGAGGATGTGCCCATCCTGCTGGCCGCCGCCATGACGCCGGACGTCCTCGGCATGTACCCCAAGAAGAATGACACAAACAGGCTCCGCGAGGCCATGGCCGAGTACGAGGACAGGCTCCTCGTGGACCCCGATGACACGGAGGACTACATGCCGGAGTTCCTGGAGAGCGACCTGAAGGTGGCGCTCCTGGTGAAGGACTGGATAGACGAAGTCCCGGAGGAGATGATCACCGGCTCCATGGGCATCGGCCCCGGCGACATCCGCAGCAAGGTCGACATGATGGACTGGATCATCTACGCCATGGGCGAGGTCGCGTACATCTTCAACCCGCCCGCCATCAAGAGGATACGCCCGCTGACCACCCGCATAAGGTACGGCGTCAGGGAGGAGCTGATCGACCTCGTGTCGCTCAGGGGGGTGGGCAGGAGCAGGGCCAGGAGCCTTTTCAAGGCCGGGTACCGCACCCGCTCCGACGTGTCGTCGGCGGACGTCCGCAACCTGACCGCCATCGTCGGCCCGGCGCTGGCCGCCAGCATCCTGAAGCAGTCCGGCGGGACCCGCGAGGAGACCCCGTACACATCACCCTCCGAGGAGGAGATGATGATGGACGAGATGGCCGCCGCCTACGGGGAGGCGCCCGTGCAGGATGAGAAGAAAGGAAAGGGCGAGGCCGGCCCGAAGCAGGCCAGCCTCTTTGACTTCCGAGGTCACTCGGAGAGGATGTGCTCCACGTCGGCGACGGAGTTGCCGCACTTTATGGGCGGGGCGCAGTTGTTTATGATGGTGTCGGGGTCCTTCAGGCCGTTGCCGGTGCAGATGCACACGACGCGCTCGTCCCTGTCGATGATCCCCTCGGCGCGGAGCTTCCTGAGTCCTGCGACGGACGCGGCGGAGGCGGGCTCGACGCAGACGCCCTCCTTCCTCCCCAGGAGCTGCTGGGCGCTGATGATCTCCTCGTCGGTGACCGTGGTGGAGTAACCTCCGGTGGAGTACATGGCCTTGAGAGCCTTCCTCCCGCTGATGGGGTTGCCGATCCTGATGGCGGTGGCCACGGTCTCGGGGTGCTCCTCGGCGACGAAGTCGGTCTCCTTCTTGGCGAAGGCCCTGGCGACGGGCGAGGCGCCCTCGGCCTGGATTCCGGTGAGCATCGGGACCTTGTCGATCCATCCGACCTCCTCGAGCTCGGTGATCGCCTTGTAGACGGCCCAGATGTTCGCCGCGTTGCCCACGGGCAGGATGATCCTGTCGGGGACCTCGTACTGCAGCTGGTCCATGATCTCGAAGAGGACGGACTTCTGACCCTCGGGCCTGTAGGGGTTGATGGAGTTGAGCAGGTACAGCTTCCTCTCCTCGGCCATCTTCCTGGCGAGCGCGAGCGCATCGTCGAAGTTCCCGTCAATGGACAGGACCTTCGCGCCGAAGAACAGGGCCTGCGCCAGCTTCCCCATGGCGACCTTGCCGGAGGGGAGGAACACGGCGCACTGCATGCCGGCCTTGGCGGCGTACGCGGCGAGGGCCGCGGAGGTGTTCCCGGTGGAGGCGCATCCGACGACCTTGGCTCCCAGCTCCTTGGCGTGGGAGACGCCGATGGTCATGCCGCGGTCCTTGAAGGAGCCGGTGGGGTTGAGCCCCTCGAACTTGACGTAGGTGTTCTCGACGCCGACCTCGGCTCCAAGCGTCCTGGTGGAGTACAGGGGGGTCCCGCCCTCCTGGATGGAGACCTTGTGGGCGGGGTCGACGGGCATGAAGGGAGCGTACCTCCAGACCCCGATCTGCTCCTTGCGGAGGTCCTCGGGCTTCATCTCCTTGACCTTCTCCAGGT
>JAUNXZ010000085.1 GCA_030539515.1 Thermoplasmata archaeon | reverse complement strand
GAGGGCTGCCTGCCGGAGCGATTTCCTTTGAGACGCTGGAGCGGCCTGCGGCCGTTCCTGCCAGAGTGCCGGAGCAGGCCTCCCTGGCGGAGGAGTGCGCCGTCTATCTCCACTCCAGCGGCACCACCGGGACGCCTAAGACGGTGATGCACTGCCACCGGGCGCTGAACTGCTGGGTGGAGAACGCGAAGCGTTTTTTCAAGGGCCGGGAGTTGACGGATCAGACGCTGTTGTCGGCGCTGCCGCTGTTTCATGGCTCCGGCCTGGTGATGAATATGCACCAGCTTCTCGCTGGCGGCGGCCAACAGGTTCTGATGGCCCAGTGGAACAGCCGGGAAGCGGTACGGCTTATCAAGCGCCGAAATATTACGATTCTGACGGGCGTCCCCGCTCTTTACCGAAGCCTGCTGGATGAGCCCGGATTTTCCGGCCCCCGCATCCGTCAGATCGGGGAGTGTTTTGTTTCCGGCGACTATGTTGGCTCACAGCTGAAACGGGAGTTTGACAGCCGTGTGGACGGAAAACGGCACCTGTTTGAGGGCTACGGCATGACGGAGACGGTGACAGCCTGCTTTTCCAATGGGAAGGAGCGGGACCGCCTTGCTTCCTCCGGCTATCCTCTGGAGAATTGTGAGATCGCAGTGCTGGGCGGGGACAGCGTGCCCCGGCGAACCGGCGCGGGTGAGTTTTTGGTGTCCACCAACACCCTGATGCTGGGCTACCGGAAGGACCCGGCAGGGACAAGCGCCGCTTTTGTCACCTGGGAAGGGCGGCAGTGGCTGCGCACGGGCGACTGCGGCAGGATCGACGGCGACGGCTATGTCTACTTTCAGGAGCGGCTGAAAAATGTGATCGTGCGGAAGGGATACAACATATTTCCCAGTCAAATTGAGAGCGTGATCCATACCTTGGCAGAGGTCAGGGAGGTCTGCGTCGTAGGGGTCCCGGATGAAATGTGGGGGACACAGACAGTGCGGGCCTGCGTGGTGCTCTGCGAGGGCATTGACCCCGGACAGGCGGAGTGGAATATTCGGTCCGCCTGCGCCCGGGTGCTGCCCCGGTATGCCGTCCCCAGGGAAATCCGGTTTTTGGCGGAACTTCCCAGAAACCGAATGTCGAAAATTGACCGAAAGGCACTGGAGCAACTGCCATGAGCGAAACCTTACAAACAAAGCGGCAGAGGGTGTGGGAGATCGACGCTCTGCGGGGGGTGCTGATCTTCTGCGTGCTGTGCACCCATCTTTATTACACGGTGGACGCTTTTTGCATCGACGGCTATTACAACATTGATTCCTACGCCTATGTGGATGCCACCGACCCCTTGCATTTCTGGTTTGACTGGGGGGCGGACGGCGTGATTTACAAGGCATTTATGACGCAGAGGCTGCGAAGCCTCTGCGTCCGGGCGGGCGTGGACGTCTTCTTTGTGGTGTCCGGCATATCCTGTCTGTTCAGCCGGAACAATCTCCGGCGGGGGCTGAAGATGCTGGCGGGAGCCTTCCTGATCTCGGCCTTTACTAAGCTGCTGGCGATCTGGACCGGCGACCCCACCCAGTTTATCCGTTTCGGTGTGCTGCACTGTTACGCCTACTGTCACTTGATCTATTACTTCCTTTTGGAAAAACGGAGCGATAAGACATTGCTGGCAGTGGCGGCTCCCGTGCTGGCGGTGGGCTACTATTTACGGTATCACTCGGTATTTTCCGATTTTGCCCTGCTGTATCCCTTTGGGGTCCATGAAAATGGCGCGGCGGGACGGGATTACTGGCCGATTTTTCCCATGCTGGGCTGGATGCTGCTGGGAGTAGTGCTGGGGCGGCGCCTCTATGGGGAGCGCCGCAGCCGTTTTCCCGGGAGCCCGGGCGCCCGCTGGACGCGCCCGCTGCAAGCCTTGGGCCGCTGCAGCGGCGTGATCTACGTTGTGCATATTGTCGCCTATACCGCGTTTTTCTGCGGTATTGGCTGGCTGTTTCAGCTTTACTAAGCGTGCAAAGGAGAGAGTGAAATGAAAAGAGCTGTGAAAACTGTGAAGGGGAGTAAAAGGCTGACGGCGCTGATGATCGTGGCGGTGACGGTGCTCTATCTGGGCATCACCGCCGCCGTTGCGCAGAACTCCATCACTTCCAACAACGGCGCCAAGGTGGCCTACGACCCGGACTACCTGTCCTTTGGGGACATGTACGCCTTTACGGAGACCACCTATGAAAACTCCAATTACGGCCTGACCAACACGCAGCAGACCATCAGCCTGTACAATAGTGCGGAAGCAGATAACAACAAGACATCAAACTTTACCTTTTACCAGTACTACGGCAGCGTCACCACGGGCAACCATTCCAATGTGACCAACGGTGTAGAGATGAAAAACCACGCTTACACCGAGTACCACAACGGCTATGAGAGAGTGACGGCTCCGGCAGCGGTAGAGGGCGAGACGGTTCCGGTGCTGACCACCACGGACACGGGCGTCTACACCCTGGTGCCGGGCAGCACGGGCAGCTACCGTCTCTATGTGTATTCGGAGAGCAATCCCAGCGGCCACGTGACCTATGAGTTGATCGACAGCTATGTCAAGGCCAACGCCTATACCGGCGAGCCCACCCAGTCCCTGAACTTCACCCGGGTGACGGGCACCAACTACTGGTATGCCCCCATTAACGTCAATTATCTGAGTTGGTCGGCCTATCATATTACGGCGGCGAAAAATAGCGGGAGCGCAAGTTCGACGACGCCGGACACCAACGGCGGCAAGCCGTATACCGGAAGCCAGAAGAGCAACACGACCTTAGGCGGTGACTCCTACTATTTCAACGTCTGGACGGCCACGGAGATCCTCTACGACACCCTGCTGGCCATCCGGTTTGACTCCACGGTCAAGCTGGCCCCCGTCACCAAGCTGGCGGATACCATCACCATCAACAATTCCAACGCCTCAATGGGCAGCCTGACGGCGGTCAACGCCTTCGGCGAGACCGTGGCCGTGGGCAGCGCGGCCACCACCGTCCATGCCCCCATCTATATCACCGCCACCCCCGCCTCTGACGAGTACGCCTTCTCCGGCTTCGGCGGCGCGGAGGTCAGTCTGGTGGACGCGGAGCAGGGCGTCTATAAATACGGCTTTGAATCGGCGGCGGTCCTGAGCGGCACCTGGGCGAAGAAGGAACACCTGCCCACGGTCAGGATCAGCGGCAGCTACACCGGCGCCATGGACTTCTTTGCCGCCACCACCGCCACCACCCAGATCGTCAGCGGCACCCGGGGCAGCTACACCCTGACCGTGGACTACACCGGGGCGGCGGACACCCAGTCGGTCACCTATACCGTGACCTCGGCGGGAACTACCATAGACAGCGGGACCATCACCGAGAACAGCAATACCATCCAGGTCTCCGCCCAGTGGGACGCCGTGACGGTGTCCATCACCGCCACCGGAGCCAGCGGAAACTCTTATACCGCGAAATTCACCGTCAACGTGAGCAACGCGGGCCTGGTGGACGTGGCCCAGATCGGCACCACGAAATATCAGTACATTGAGGACGCCCTGGCCGCCGCCACCAGCGGACAGACCGTTACCATCATCAGCTCCAAGGTCTCCTTTGTGGCGTCTGACACGGTGCCCTCCGCCTGGACGGCGGATGCCAACGGCGACGGCGCCCCGGACGGCTACACCGTGAAATCCGGCGTCAAGCTGGTGATCCCCTACAGCAGCACCGGCAGCACCACGCCCAAGGGCAGCAGCGACGACTACCCCTACGCCCTGTACAGCGAAATCACAAGCGGCAGCACGTCGCTGGCCACCTCCCCCGACTATGAATACCGGAAGCTGACGCTTCCCGCCGGCAAGACCATGTATGTTCTGGGCCAGGTGAACACCGGCGGCACCCTCTGCGGCACCGGCGTGGCCGGCAGCACCAGCGGCTCCACCACCAACACCTATTCCGTGCTGGAGATCAACGGCAACATGGAGGTGCGCAGCGGCGGCATCGTCTCCTCCTGCGGTTATATCTACGGCAGCGGCACCCTGTACGCCAGGAGCGGGGCCAAGCTGTACCAGCCTTTGGTCATCTGCGACTTCCGGGGCGGCGGCTACACCGTGGGCGCGGCCGGTAAAGACTATGCAACGGGGACCCAGAGCGGCGAAAAGTATGTGTCCCCCTTCCTCCGGTACACCACCCAGAATATCCAGTCCACCGTCCGGATGGACGAGGGCGCGCTGATGTACGGTTACTCCGATCTGTACGCCAATGATCAACACAATCGCACCACTGGCGTGGTGGTGGGCAGTTCCACCGTGGCCGGCCTGATCAGACTGAACGCCGGCGCCACCCTGACCGCCACCTATGATAAGGATGATGTGGTGTCCGCCTATCAATATGTGGGCCGCGCCGATATTACCATCGAGGGCGGCGCCAGCTTCGGCATCCTGTCCCTGACCACCCAGGGGCAGACCATTACGACAAACGAGCTGACCTTCCCCATCCCCTATAACTACAGTTTCCACCTGAACGGGAACAACTCGGCGTACACCATTGCCTATTCCATGGTCCTGCTGCCCGGCGCGACGCTGGAGGTGGGCGAGGGGGCCACCCTGGACGTGGGCAACAACTCTTCCGGCTTCCGCTTTATGGTGATGGACGGCTTCAACGACCACACCAGCAGCGGCAAGCGGGATGAGAATATGACCGTGACTTACGGGCAGCGGCCCGGCTCCAACTACCCCACCACCGCCGACCTCCAGGCGGCGGGCCGGTCAGGCACCGCCGACCTGATCGTTAACGGCACCCTGAACATCAACAGCGGCGTCAACTTCGGCGGCGTGGTCCAGGCGGGCAGCGACAGCGCCAAGCTGGTCATGAACGCCAACGCCACCCCCAGCTGTACGGTGCAGGCCGGTCTGGTGGGTAGTATGTCCATGTTCATATATAACTACTACTTTGCGGGCGCCACGGTCCGTACATTGACCGCCCAGGTGGTAGACCGGGGCACCGGCGCGCGGACCAATATCGTGGCCGGCCATACCTATTATGGCGCGGAGGGCAGCGACGTTATCCCGGACTATGCCTATAAGCTGTACACCAATTCCGCAAGCAAAACCACCTATGAGACCCACACCGAGTCCCTGAACGCCACGGTGGAGGGCTCCTGGTACAACTATACCGCCACCATCCACACGGTGAACGCCAGCGGCAGCGTGATCGACACCACGCAGGCCTGGTTCTGCCACGGGGCGGATGTGTCCGACTATTATCTGAATGCGGCCTGCACCACCCGTGCCACTACGGTGACGCAGGACAACATGGTGCTGTACATCAGCCAGGAGGACGCCGTGGCCAAGGTGGTCTGGGCGGACGGCGCGGCGGAGAGTTATTACACCTCCCTGCGCAACGCGGTGCAGGACGCGGTGCATGCCGGCGACACGGCCGTGCTGCTGAAGGATATTACGCTGAGCACCTCTGTGGCCGTCAGCGGCGGGCAGGATCTGACGGTGAACCTGGACGGGCACACCGTGTCCTATTCCACCACTCCCTTCATCAACGGCGGCACGCTGGCCCTGAATTTGAACGGCGGCACGATCACAAATCATGTCAATGGCAGCTACGTTTCCGCTCCAGCCTTTACCAACAGCGAGGGGGCGACCGCCGTCATCGACCTGAATGGCGGCAGCATGATCGTCCGGGCTCCCGTGGGGCAGGGCACCCAGCTCAACGGCGTGGTCAACTACGGCACCCTGTCCGTGGCGGACACGGCGGGGGGCGGCGGCATCTACTGCTACGGCCCCCTGGGCGCGAATGAAAGCGGCTGGAAGAGCATTACTTTGACCACCTCCACTCCCGCCAACTGCACCGCCACGGTGAAGGCGGAGATCTATGCCAATACCCTGGCCACCGCGGTCACCTACACCGGCATCTACAACACCGGCACCATCGCGGAGATATCCGGCGGCACCATCCGCAGCCCCATGTACGGCGTCTACAACGGCAGTTCCGGCGACGTGACCTATCCGCAGGCGGGTCTTG
>JAUNXZ010000084.1 GCA_030539515.1 Thermoplasmata archaeon | reverse complement strand
CCGCGTCGTCTACGACATCACGGACAAGCCCCCCGCGACCATCGAGTGGGAGTGAATCATTTTCCAAACAAGCCCGGAGGGCGATCCTCCGGGCACCGGCCCCATGTTCTGCACCGAGTTCGACCCGCCCCTGACCGAGGGGACCATCGTCAGGCGCAGGAGCCAGTTCACCATGTCCGTGGACGTGGACGGAGAGGTCCTGAGCTGCCACTGCCCCACTACCGGGAGGATAGGATGCATCGACGTCGCCGGCAGGCCGTGCCTGCTGTCCAGGAGCGCGGACCCGTCGAGGAAGACGCCGTACACCGTCGAGGCCGTCTCCCTGAACCGTCCCGGAGACACAGGCAAGGAGTGGATCGGCATCAACCAGAACACCGTCAACCGCTATGTCGAGCACTGCCTCTCGGACGGGACATTCGCCGACATGGTCGGGGACTCCCGCGACGTGCGCAGGGAGCAGTTCCTGGGCGCGTCCAAGCTGGACTTCCTGGTCGGAGACACATACCTGGAGGTCAAGACCCCGCTGCAGCACCTGCAGGTGGAGATCCCTCCGCATGTGAACACGAAGAAGGTCACGCCCTTCTCCTCCACAGACCGCATGGTCAGACACATAACGGAGCTGGCGGACAGCCTGGCGAGCCACGAGCGCGCCGTGTTCCTGGTGTGCTTCGTCTACGACAACCCCGGGTTCGAGGTCATCGAGCGCAGCACCAACTACGAGCAGGTGACCGCGGCGGTGTCGTCCGCCGTGGAGCGCGGCGTGGAGACCTGGCAGGCCAACTTCAGGATAACGCCGGAGGGGGTCTCCCACACCCGGCACTTCCGCATATCGGTGCGACGCCCTGCGCATCTTTATCCATCCGTCCGCGATTCCCGGCCATGCGCCTCCCGCCCTTTCCGGGCGGCTTTCCCCCAAGGAAGCGGCGATGACATACACCATAGAGAGGAACTCCGTCCAGGAGACGCTCGTTATCCCCCTGTACGCGAGGAAGAAGTGCACCGAGCTCTACCCGTCCCTCTTCTCGGACGAGGATGCGGTGCGCATCGTCAACGAGGTGGACTACGACTTCTCCGGGCTCGAGGCGAAGGCCGAGGGCGCGATGTACAGGTTCGGGCTGCTGGAGGTGGCCATGCGCCAGAACGGCCTCGCATGGGAGGTCCGCGATTATCTGGCATCGCATCCGGGCGCGGCCGTGGTGAACCTAGGATGTGGGCTGGATACCACCGGCAGGAGGTGCGACAACGGCACCTGCAGGATAATCAACGTCGACATGCCCGACGTCATCGCCGTGAGGGACGAGCTCCTCCCCGCGGGCGACCGCGAGGAGAACGTCGCCTGCGATCTCAACGACACGTCGTGGTTCGACAGGATCCCGGCGAATGACGGTGCGGTGTTCTTCGCGTCGGGCGTGTTCTACTACTTCACGCTCGAACAGGCCGAGGCCCTCTTCAGGGCGATGGCCGGGCGCTTCCCCGGATGCAGGCTCGTCTTCGACGCCGCGGGGAAGCGCGCAGTGAGGATGATGCTGAAGACCTGGGTGAAGGCCTCCGACATCGACGTCGACGCGTACTTCAGCGTCTCCGACCCGGGGGCGGACATCGGCCCGTGGGTACCCGGGGCGGAGGTCTCCGCCCGCGGCATGATGCGCGGGTACGGCGGTCTGGACGGCCAGGATATCGGCGCTCTGAACCGTCTCCTCTCCTGGATGACCGACGGCCCGATGAAGGTCCGGATCGTCCGCATCGACTTCCGATCAGTCGTCGCACTGGTTGATGCAGCGGCAGATGGCGCTGACGTCGGACTTCGCGGTGAACTCGAATGTGAAGAACCCCAGCCCGCCGACCCACACGGTCAGGGTGCTGTCGATGTCGATGACGCTGGCGGTCTCCACCGAGTACGTCGCGATCTTCGCGTACGGTATGACGGTGACGGCCTTCTGCTTCCCGGTGACGCCCTGGACGTTGATGGCGACCAGGCGCTTGCTGGTGAAGACCACGCCGTCCCTCCCCGCCTTGTAGGTCTGCAGGATGTTCTCGCCGGGGGCGATGATTCCCCCGACCAGGTCCTTGAACTCGTCGTTGTCGGCGGACTTGAGCTTCGCGTACTTCTTGTTCTCGAAATCGATGGTCATGGACCCGTGACCGTGCGGTGCGGATATCAACGTTGGTCCGGGACGTTTGACGAAACTCGGGGAAAGTTGACTTTTCCCGGAGGGCAGGCATGCCGGTTCACGGCAAGCCTC
The DNA here is from genome assembly GCA_030539515.1 of Thermoplasmata archaeon. Classification (GTDB taxonomy): domain Archaea; phylum Thermoplasmatota; class Thermoplasmata; order Methanomassiliicoccales; family Methanomethylophilaceae; genus Methanoprimaticola. Next base: position 3,795 of record JAUNXZ010000084.1, on the reverse strand, counting down.
GCATGATGTCCGCTCAGGCCTAACAGGGAATGAATTCCCATCCGACTTCGGCCCCCTTTATATACGGATTAAGGGCATCCTAACTTCGGAGGAGACTCTTTTGGCAACCAAAGCAGCTAAACCGAAGCTCAAGAACAGCTATGGCCTCTACATCAACGGGAAGTGGGTGCAGGCGTCCGACAAGGCGACCTTCGAGACCTACAACCCCGCGACCGGCGAGAAGCTCGCCGACTGCGCCGAGGCGACCAAGAAGGACGTCGACAAGGCCGTGAAGGCCGCCTGGAAGGCGTACGAGGGCTGGAAGAAGATGGACGTCTCCGCGAGGTCCAAGCTCCTGCTGGACATCGCGGACCGCATCGAGGCCAACGCGGATCTCCTCGCGGAGGTCGAGTCCCTCGACAACGGGAAGCCCATCAGGGAGACCAAAGCCATCGACGTGCCCCTGGCGGTGGACCACTTCCGCTACTTCGCAGGCGTCATCCGCTCCGAGGAGGGCTCCGCGTCCGTGCTCGACGGGGACCTCGTCAGCCTCATCCTGAGGGAGCCCATCGGCGTCGTCGGGATGATCGTCCCGTGGAACTTCCCCTTCCTGATGGTCGCGTGGAAGTTCGCGCCCGCCCTGGCCGCGGGGGACTGCATCGTCCTGAAATCCTCGTCCACCACGCCGCTGAGCGCGTACGTGCTGATGGACGTCATCGGGGACCTGCTCCCGCCCGGAGTGGTCAACGTCATCTCCGGCAGGGGATCCAAGTCCGGGCAGTACATGCTGGACCACCCCGGCTTCAGGAAGCTCGCCTTCACCGGGTCCACCGAGGTCGGTCTGAGCGTCAGCAAGGCCGCGGCCGAGAAGCTGATCCCGGCGACCCTCGAGCTCGGGGGCAAGAGCGCCAACATCTACTTCGAGGACTGCCAGTGGGACAAGGCCCTCGACGGGCTGCAGCTGGGCATCCTGTTCAACCAGGGCCAGGTCTGCTGCGCCGGATCGCGTGTCTTCGTCCAGGACACCATCTACGACAAGTTCGTGAAGGACGCCGTGAAGGCCTTCAAGAAGATCAAGGTCGGCAACCCCATGGACCCCGGCACCCAGATGGGCGCCTGCATCAACGAGGGCCAGGTGGAGAGGGTCCTGGAGTACGTGGAGATCGGCAAGAGCGAGGGCGCCAAGGTCGCCGTGGGCGGCAAGCGCTGCACCAAGGGCGAGTGCGCCAAGGGATGCTTCATGGAGCCCACGCTGCTGGTGGACGTCACCAACGACATGCGCGTGGCCCAGGAGGAGATCTTCGGGCCCGTGGCCGTCGTGATCAAGTTCCACAGCGAGGAGGAGGTCATCGCCATGGCCAACGACTCGGTGTACGGGCTCGGAGGAGCCGTCTGGACCAGGGACATCAACAGGGCCATGCGCGTGGCCATGGGCGTCGAGACAGGCCGCATGTGGGTGAACTGCTACAACCAGCTCCCCGCGGGCATGCCCTTCGGCGGCTACAAGGAGTCCGGTATCGGAAGGGAGACCCACAAGGCCATCATGAACGCCTACACCCAGACCAAGAACATCGTCATAGACCTCAAGGAGACCCCGTCCGGGTTCTACCCGTGAGCGAAACGGGGCGGTCACCGCCCCTTACCCCCGCCCGGGGGACATCCCCCGGGCGACCCTTATGCAAATATACCGCCCCGCCGATGGCGAAGCATGAAAGTCTATGTCGTCGACAACGGGGGCCAGTGGACCCACCGCGAATGGCGCGTCCTCAGATACCTCAAGGTCGACACGAAGATCGTCCCGAACACCACCCCGTTCGAGGAGATCGCGGACGTCGACGGGCTCATCCTCTCGGGAGGGGCCCCCAGCGTGGCATGCGACACCGCCCGCATGGGCAACAACGGCGAGTACCTCGACAAGGCGGACTTCCCCGTGCTGGGGATCTGCGCCGGGATGCAGTTCCTCTGCGAGCACTTCGGCGGGGAGCTCGGCCCGGGAGCGGTCCCGGAGTTCGGCGCCGTGGAGCTCGAGGTCTCGTCCCACGACGATCTTTTCAAAGGACTGCCGGACAGGTTCCAGGTGTGGGCGTCGCATAACGACGAGGTCAAGAGGATCCCGGAGGGCTTCGAGGTCACCGCCTCGTCGGCGTCCTGCCCCCACGAGGCCGTCAGGTGCCTGGACAGGCCCATCTACGGCGTGCAGTTCCACCCCGAGGTCGAGAACACGGAGCACGGGGCGGAGATCTTCCAGAACTTCCTGGACATAGTCGCCGGGCAGCGCGCCTGAGCGCGCCGTCCCGGCGGAAGGATTTGGGAGAAAGGATCACTTCTGCTGGCTCAGGACCTCGAGCTGGCTGATGACGTTCCAGATGATGGTCCTGCCGTGCAGGGGGATGTTGGGGTCGTTGGCCAGGTCGTCGAGGATGACGATGGCCCCGGTGGCGCGGACGTCCATGGCCTCCTTGGTGTCGAGGAGACGGGCCTTGGCGTCGGTGGCGCCCTTCCTGATGTTCCTGGGGATGGACGTGTCCTCGGCGAGCATGTCGAGGACGTCTGTGACCTGCTTGACTTCTTTGTCTGCTGCCATGTTGATCGCTCCTTTCAGAGGGACTCGAACTCTTCCTGCAGGTCCTGCATGAGCTGCTCGAGGACCTCCTCGAAGCTCGACGACCTGTACTCCCTGACGCCGCCGAGGTCGCTCTGGATCTTGACGACGAAATCATTGTTGTCCTTGACAAGCTCAACGTTGCAAAGTACTTCCTCTTCCATTTCCGGTCCCCCTATTGGGTTATAACGGAGGTCCGTACCAATATCTTGTATAAAAAGGGTACAATCGCGCCCGGGCCCCGCCGCGGACGGTCTGAACGCATGCCCCCTCGGGGTAGCCCTCCGGGTGTGCCAGGCGTCCCGGGGGCATCCGGTCCCGCCCCATCGAAAGGTATTTAATAAGGACGTTAATAAAGGGCATCCTTGACTTGTTATCCTTCAGTGGTAACGAGGAAGGCCCGCACGGCGGGGGAGAACGATAAGATGGCAGACGAAGAGTCCATGGCATACGAGCTCCAGGACGAGTTCGAGTCCAAGGCCAAAGGCTTTGGGAAGGGCAAGTACGGCAGGATCCTGAAGATGGCGCACACGCCCTCCAGGGACGAGTACACCAAGACCCTGTACATCACCGGACTGGGGATCATCGCGATCGGAGCCCTGGGCTTCGTCATCTGGTGGATCATGAGCGTCCTCCCCAACTACTTCTGAGGGATAGGATGGCATCGATCAATAGCGAGGGGGCGCTGCAGAAGGTCCACGCCGGAGCCACGGCGGAATGGCCGTTCACGGTGACCTCCGACGGTACCGAAGTGAAGATCACGTTCTCCATCACGACGGGACCCGATTCCAGCGCACCCGAGTGGGATGTCATACTCAGCGACACCACCGGCGAGATCTGGAGCAACTACAGGGCCGCCACGGAGGTCACTGTCGACACTCCGGGCAAGGGGCAGAAGGAGCTGCGCGTCGGCGTCATCTGCCCGAAGGGGGCCAGGTACGGCGACACCGTCGAGGTCGTCGTGACCGCGGACGACGGGATACCCAACTCCGCGACGTTCAGGGCCGTGGCCACCCAATCAATCATGATCCTCAAAACCCAGATAGACCAGGAGAAGGTCGTCGCGGACGCCCTCGCCTCCAAGGCCAACATGGGAGAGAAGGACGTCTATGCCATCCTGAGCCCCGCCGGGCTCAGGGGATACGTGTTCGTCGAAGGCATGAACACGGACCGCCTGCGCGAGAAGACCCGCGACATCAAGAAAGCGAGGAACT
>JAUNXZ010000007.1 GCA_030539515.1 Thermoplasmata archaeon | reverse complement strand
ACCTGGAGAAGGTCAAGGAGATGAAGCCCGAGGACCTCCGCAAGGAGCAGATCGGCGTGTGGAGGTACGCTCCCTTCATGCCGGTCGACCCCGCGCACAAGGTCTCCATCCAGGAGGGCGGGACCCCCCTGTACTCCACCAGGACCCTCGGGGCCGAGGTCGGCGTCGAGAACACCTACGTGAAGTTCGAGGGACTGAACCCCACCGGCTCCTTCAAGGACCGCGGGATGACCATCGGCGTCTCCCACGCCAAGGAGCTCGGAGCGAAGGTCGTCGGCTGCGCCTCCACCGGGAACACCTCCGCGGCCCTCGCGGCGTACGCCGCCAAGGCGGGCATGCAGTGCGCCGTGTTCCTCCCCTCCGGCAAGGTCGCCATGGGGAAGCTGGCCCAGGCCCTGTTCTTCGGAGCCAAGGTGCTCTCCATCGACGGGAACTTCGACGATGCCCTCGCCCTCGCCAGGAAGATGGCCGAGGAGAGGAAGCTGTACCTGCTGAACTCGATCAACCCCTACAGGCCCGAGGGACAGAAGTCCGTGCTCTTCGAGATTATGGACCAGCTGCAGTACGAGGTCCCGGACAGGATCATCCTGCCCGTCGGCAACGCCGCCAACATCTGGGCTGTTTACAAAGCCATCACCGAGCTCGAGGAGGTCGGATGGATCGACAAGGTCCCCATGCTCACGGGAATCCAGGCCGAGGGCGCCTCGCCCGTCGCCAGGGCCTTCGCCAGGAAGGAGACCGACTTCGTCGCCGAGGAGCACCCCGAGACCGTCGCCACCGCCATCAGGATCGGGAACCCGATCAGCGGGAGGAAGGCGCTCAAGGCCATGTACTCCACCGGAGGCTACTCCACCACGGTCACCGACGAGGAGATCATCAGCGCCCAGCAGCTCCTGGGCAGGAAGGAGGGCGTCTGCGTCGAGCCCGCGTCCGCCGCATCCGTCGCGGGACTCAGGAAGCTCCGCGCCGAGGGGATCATCGACAGGGACGAGCGCGTCGTGTGCATCTGCACCGGCAACGGCCTGAAGGACCCCGACACCATCATAAACAACTGCGCCCCGCCCATAAAGTGCGGCAACTCCGTCGCCGACGTGGAGCGCATCCTCTCCGAGTGAGACCTCGGAAGTCAAAGAGGCTGGCCTGCTTCGGGCCGGCCTCCCCTTTCCCCTTCTTGTCCGGTTCCGCCGGGACTTCGCCGTATGCGGCGGCCATCTCGTCCATGAGCGACTCCTCCTCTTCCGAGGGGGATGCGTAAGGCTCCTCGCTTCTGGAGCCTCCGGACTGCCTGAGTATGCTGGCGGCAAGCGCCGGGCCGACCACCAACGTCAGGCTCCCGGCGTCCGCGGACGAGACGTCGGCGCGGGTGCGGAAGCCCGCCTTGAACAGCGCCCTGGCCCTGCTCCTGCCGACCCCGCGCAGCGACACCAGGTCGGTGAGCTCCTCCTTGACGCCGTAGCGTATGCGGACCGTCAGCGGCTTGATCCTCCTGACCGCGGGCGGGTTGAAGATGTAGGCGACCTCGCCCATGGCGTAGACTATCCAGTCCATCATGTCGACCTTGCTGCGGATGTCCCCGGGCCCGATGCCCATGCCGTCGGTGATCATCTCCTCAGGCACCTCGTCGATCCAGTCCTTGACGAGGAGCGCCACCTTCAGGTCGCTGTCGAACAGCTCCGGCATGTAGCCCTCCGTGTCGTCGGGGTCCACCAGCAGGCTCTCGCCGTACATCTCGTCGGCTATGCGGAGCCTCTCGGTGTCGCCCTTCTTGGGGTACATGCCCAGGACGTCCGGGGTCATCGCCGCCGCTATCAGTATCGGCACGTCGTCCGTCTCGGAGTCTATGCGCATGACCGCGTCCCTGAGGATGGACGCCGACATCGGGTCGATGTACAGGTCGGACACCCTGCGCCCGAACGGGAGGATCTCGATGCGGTCGCCGACCCTTTCGACCATCTCTTTCTCCGCGAGGAAGTCCACCACGTCGGAGACCACGCTCTCTATGCCGAACATCTGCGACGTTGCGCCGTAGAACGTCCCGCGCATGAAGTCCACGATGGACTCCTCCGAGTCCGCGTCGCCGGTCGCCAGCACCCCGAGGATGTGGCTCCTGACCACGTTCCCGGAGAACAGCTTGGACGTGACGCGCTCGGTGTCGTGCTCCACGTAGTCCTCCATCAGGTGGTCCGCGTCCCTCTGGCTCCTGGCCATGAGGATCGCCTCCCCGTAGGGGTCGTAGCCGGGCCTGCCGGCGCGGCCGCACATCTGCTTGACCTCCATGACGGCTATGGGCACGTTCCCGCCCTTCTCGAAGCGCGTGGTGTCCCTGACGACCACCCTCCTGGCGGGCAGGTTGATCCCGGCGGCCAGTGTGGGGGTGGCCACTATGCACTTGACCGTCCCGGACTTGAAGCCGTCCTCCACCACGCGCCTCTGCCTGTAGGTCAGGCCGGCGTTGTGGAACGCCACGCCCTTGGACACGCAGGATGCGAGCCTCCGGCCCATGTCGGTGGCCTCGGAGTCCCCCTCCAGGATGGACTTCTCGGCGGGTGAGATCCCGGGGGCCTCCCCGAGGACGCCCGCTATGCGGGACGCCACCGCCTCCGTCGACCTCCTGGAGTTGACGAACACCAGGCACTGCCCCCCGTTGGAGACGGTTTGCCGGACCAGGGACTCGATTTCGTCCCCCTTCATGGGGACCTCGACTCTGCGGCCGTCGTCGAAGACAATCTCCCCGTCGAGGTACACGCCCTCGTGCAGGGGGACGGGCCTCCAGTCGCTCTTGACGAGTCTGGCGTCCAGCCAGTCCGCCAGGTCGTCGGCGTTGGATATGGTGGCGGACAGGGCGATGACCTGCATGCCCCGGTTCTTCCGCATCATCTTCGTGAGAGCCACTTCCAGCGTCGGCCCCCTGCCGGGGTCGTGGATCATGTGGATCTCGTCGGCGATGACCAGTTTCACACCATCCATCCAGCGGCTCCCGTGGCGGATCATGGAGTCGGTCTTCTCGGATGTCGCGACGACGACGTCCGCGTCGGACAGGCCCCGGTCCTCCCCGTCAAGGTCGCCGGTGCTCATGTGCACCCTGAACCCGAGTGTCTCGGAGAACCTGCGGAAGTCGTCGGCCTTCTCGGAGGCCAGCGCCTTCAGCGGCACGATGTAGAGGACCTTCCCGCCCCTCTCGGCCAGCAGCTTCAGGGCGGGGACCATCCCGATGAGGGACTTCCCGCTCGCGGTGGGTATGGCGGCGACCAGGTTGCGGCCCTCCAGGGCAACCGGTATCGCCTCCGCCTGGGGCGGATGGAGCTCCCTGAAGCCAGCAGAAACGAGAGCCTCCGCAACGGAGTCCGGGATGTCCAGCTCGTCCACCCTCATATGAGCCGCCTAACAGACGGCGGGGATATCTAACTTCCCCGAGCCGCCCATGCGCGTTACTTTAAACAGGTCTGTATTATACCCGCACAGATGAGCTCAAAGACCGTTACGCTGCTGGTAATCGCCATGGTCGCCGCCGTGGCGCTGCCCGCCGTCCTGCAGGATGCGTCCGCGGACGCGTCGGACCACTACAAGTCGCAGCTGGACGGCAACGGGCAGGGGATCTACGAGGCGATGGCCGCTGCCTTCACCGCGGCGGAGGAGAGCCCCGGGGACGAGGTCCAGGTGCAGTATACCGCTTCGATGCCTGTGCTGTTCACCACGGCCGACTCCCTGGAGGAGTACGTCAAGTCCCTCGTGAGGAACACGCTGGCCGCGTACTACCTGTCGGACCCGTCGCCCATATGGCTGTGGAACTACCCCCTGGTGGACGACCTGTCGGCCGACATCGGCCTGACATTCACGTATAGGACGGTCACATTCGACGGTGCATCGTGGATCACTCTCACGTCGGTCTCCTTCACCCTGACCGTCCCGGACGCGTACAAGGATGACACTTCCACGGAGACCAACGAGGTCGCCGACGCGATCGCCGCGGTCAAGGCCGCGGCCGAGGCGGTGACCGTCTCCGAGGGCACGATCCAGGACAAGGTGAGCTCGATAAACGACGCGCTCAGGGCGAAGACCGTCACGACCGACGCCGAGGGCACGGTCGGCAACATCTACGACGCCCTGGTGACGGGGACCTCCTCGTCCGCGGGGATCGCCGCGGCGTTCACGTACCTGTGCTCGCTCCACGGCGTCACGGCGGTCACCGCCGTCGGCGACGTCCAGGGCACGGACGGCACGTCCACCGGGTACTGGAACGAGGTGAAGGAGGACGACGCCTGGTTCGCCGTGGACTGCACATGGAACACGGACACCGCGCGCAACTGCCTGATGGTCGGCACCACGTCGACCGTGACGTTCAACAGCACGTCGTACGGCTTCGGCGCGACCCACTACGTGGACCTCACCGGGCTCTCGGACACTCTGGTCGACCCGGACCTCTCGTCCGAGGGCGTCAGCTGGCCCGACGACTCCACGTTCGTGGACAAGTACGGCGGCTACATCATCCTGGCGCTGATCGTCATCGTGATCGCGGTGGCGTTCTTCCACGCCATACGCACGGGAGTGGCCTGAATCTCCGTGCGATGAATCAGTCACTATAAATACAGGTTCAAATAGATGCATTTCGGAGGACAGAGATGACCGAGACAGAGGCCGGTAAGAGGCCGTCAAGCAAGTCCATAGAGGAATGGGCGGAGGAGCAGACCTTCACCACGACCGAGGAGATCGAGATCCCCCCGGTGATGGCGGACCGCGTCATCGGACAGGAGGATGCGGTGGAGGTCATGAAGAAGGCCGCCCACCAGAAGAGGCACGTCATGCTCATCGGGGAGCCCGGTACCGGGAAGTCGATGCTCGCCAACTCGATGGTCGAGTACCTCCCCAAGGAGGACCTGCAGGACATTGTGGCCTACCACAACCCCGAGGACTTCAACGAGCCCCGCATCAGGGTCTTCCCCGCGGGCAAGGGCAAGGCCGTCGTCGCCGAGCAGAAGGCCGCCGCGGCCGCGCAGAAGAACCAGCGCAACACGATGTACATCTACGCGTGCCTGGCGCTGATCGTGCTCGGGGTGCTGGCGTCCGTCCTCCTGAACAACTTCACCATCGCGCTCATCGCGATCATGGCCGCGTTCCTGATCATCATGCTGTTCAGGACCCCCGGCCAGACGAGGACCGAGACCGCGATAGTCCCGAAGCTCCTTGTGGGCCACGACAGCACGGACACGCCCCCCTTCGTCGACGCCACCGGCACCCACGCCGGCGCCCTGCTCGGCGACGTCAGGCACGACCCGTTCCAGTCCGGCGGACTGGAGACGCCGTCCCACGACAGGATCGAGCCCGGGGCCATCCACAAGGCCAACAAGGGAGTCCTCTTCATCGACGAGATCAACACGATCAACCTGGAGTCCCAGGTGTCCCTGCTCACCGCCATGCAGGAGAAGAAGATGGCGATCACCGGCCAGTCCGAGCGCTCCTCCGGCGCCCTGGTCAAGTCCGAGCCGGTGCCCTGTGACTTCATCCTGGTCTGCGCCGGGAACCTGAACGCCCTCGAGGGCATGCACCCCGCGCTCAGGTCCAGGATACGCGGGTACGGGTACGAGGTGTACATGAGGGACACCATGCCCGACACCGAGGAGAACAGGAAGGACCTGGTCCGCTTCATCGCCCAGGAGGTCCGCAAGGACGGCAAGATCCCCCACTTCGACAAGTACGCCGTGGCCGAGATCCTCAGGGAGGCCCAGCGCCGCTCCGGGAGGAAGGGCGAGCTCACCCTCAGGATGAGGGAGCTCGGAGGACTCGTGCGCGTCTCCGGGGACGCGGCCGTGGAGAGGAAGGCGACCGTGGTCACCGCCGCGGACGTCAACGCCGCCAGGGCCACCGCCCGCGGCCTGGAGCAGCAGATCGTCGACAGGATGGTCGTCAGGAGCAAGGCCTACAAGCTCTTCGACACCGAGGGCGAGAAGGTCGGCTCCGTGAACGGCCTGGCCGTCTACGGCGGGAACTCGGGAATGGCCGAGTACGCCGGCAGCGTCCTCCCCATCGTGGCGGAGGTCACACCCGCGCTCACCAAGGAGGGCGGGCGCATCATCGCCACCGGGAAGCTCGGCGAGATCGCCAAGGAGGCCGTCGAGAACATCTCCGCGGTCATCAAGAAGTACGCGATAAGCGACCTCAACGGCCACGACATCCACCTGCAGTACGTCGGAACGTACGACGGGGTGGAGGGTGACAGCGCCTCCATGGCCATGACCACCGTGATCATGTCCGCCCTGGACGAGATCCCGATCCGCCAGGACCTGGCGATGACCGGGTCCCTGAACGTCAGGGGCATGGTCCTCCCCATCGGCGGGGTCACCGCCAAGCTGGAGGGCGCCGCGGACGCGGGCATCAAGATCGCCCTGATCCCGGAGGAGAACGCCAAGGACGTCATGATCAAGGACGTGTACTACGACATGATGGAGGTCTACACCGTGAGGACCATCCGCGACGTGCTGGAGTACGCCTTCGTCGACTGCCCCAAGAAGGACGAGTACATGGAGAAGCTCCTCCCGCTGACCGAGGACGGCAAGTCCACGGCCAGGAGGATGGAGTTCCCCAAGGCCGCCAAGAAGGCAGCGCCCGTCGCCGAGGAGGTCCCGGCCCCCGCCGAGGCCCCCGCGCCGGAGCCCGAGCCCGCGGTCGCCGACGAGTCCAAGAGGTTCGATGTCCCCGTCGGGGGGACGCCCGCGCCCCAGTGAAACCCGTGATCCGGGGGCCCGACCCCCGGTCACGATTACCCATCCAGCATCCCGCATGTTTTAGACCGTCAGGAGGTTCCAGGTCCTATGAGCAACGACTCCCTGAACAGGCTGATGGCGGGATTCTCGATATTCTGGATCCTGTTCTGCATCCTGCGCGTGGCGCTGTACTCGTCCGCGTACACGCACTCGCCCCAGGGACAGCTCTTCACCACGATCCTCAACATCGTGCTCATCGTCGGGATCCTCCTGATGGCCGTGTACGTGTTCAGGATCCTGGGGCGCCGCGCCGCCGCCAGGACGATGAAGTCCACCCACTGCCAGCAGTGCTTCGCGAAGCTCCCTCCGGACCAGGATTTCTGTCCCCAGTGCGGGTGGCGCCGGGAAGACCGCTGACCTCCAAACAACCATTATATAGGCTGCCAGGCGTGGACGGGGCCGATGAAGGACGAGTACGAGGGCTATTCGCTCGTTATTGGGAGGTTCCAACCGCTCCACATGGGCCACATGGAGGTCCTGGAGAAGTGCGCATCCGAGTCCGACCACCTCATCGTGGGCATCGGAAGCGCCCAGTACTCCCACTACCCGTCCAACCCCTTCACCGCCGGCGAGCGCTATCTGATGATAGACCGCACCTTGTCGGAGATGGGGATATCCAACTACAGCATCGTCCCCGTGGAGGACCTGAACCGCTACTCCGTCTGGGTGGCCCACGTGGAGTCCATGTGCCCCCCGTTCAGGCGCGTGTACACGAACAACCCCATGACCCGCAGGCTCTTCGAGGAGGCCGGGTACGAGGTGAGGGACTCCCACGTCTACAACAGGTCCGTGTACTCCGGGACGGAGATCCGCAGGAGGATGGCCGAGGGCGAGGACTGGAGGGACCTGGTCCCGGAGCCCGCAGCCAAGGTCATCGACGCCATCGACGGTGTCGGCAGGGTGAAGGCGACCTGCAGGGGCGCGGCGGATGCCCCGCTCCGAGATCGAGGCCCTGTCCGGGGTGCTGAGGGCGGCGGGACTCACCGTGGCCTGCGCCGAGTCCTGCACCGGCGGGATGATCGGCGCCGAGATGACGGAGGCGCCCGGATCGTCCTCGATTTTCCTCGGTTCCGCCGTGGTCTATAGCAATGACGCCAAGGAGAATGTGCTCGGCGTGTCCCATGAGACCCTGATGGAGCACGGCGCGGTCAGCGCCGAGACCGCCGGGGAGATGGTCCGCGGCGCGATGCGCATCTACGGTTCGGACACGGCCATAGCGGTCACCGGCATAGCCGGGCCCGGAGGCGCCACTGAGACGAAGCCCGTCGGCCTGGTGTACATCGCGGTGGCGGACGGGCCGAGGGTCGTGGTGTCCAGGAATGTTTTCGAGGGCGACCGCGCGGCCGTCAGGTCGCAGACCGTCGCGACCGCGGCGGACATGCTGGTCGAGTTACTGGAGGGAAGGCTTTGAGCAGGTACGAGAGGCAGATCCCCATCGTGGGGGAGGAGGGCCAGCAGAGGATCATGGGCGCCCGCGTGGGCATCGCCGGCTGCGGCGGCCTGGGGGTGAACGCCCTGACGTTCCTGACGGAGGCCGGCGTGTCCGACTTCGTCCTGTGCGACCCCGACGTCCCGGACATCAGCAACCTGAACCGTCAGTTCATCTACGCCGCGGGCGACATGCGCCCCAAGTGCGTGATATCCGCGGAGTGGGTGCTCGCGCTGAACTACACGGCGATGGTCGACGCCCGCTCCCTGAAGATCAACGCGGAGACCGCGTCCGTGTTCGAGGGCTGCACCGTGGTCCTGGACTGCCTGGACAACGCGGAGTCCCGCCTCGCCCTGGGCGACTGGTGCGCCGAGCACGGCGTCCCGCTAGTCCATGCGGGCGTGTCCGGGAACACGGGGCAGATCGCGGTGTGCGTTCCCGGCGAGACGCCGTGCCTCAGGTGCATGATCGGAACGCTCGCCGACGAGGAGCGCCCGTCCAACCTCGGCGCCAACGTCGCAGTGGTCGCCGGGATGCAGGCCGCCGAGGCCATCAGGCTCATAGCCGGGCTCCCCTCGAATGCGCGCGGCAGGCTGGTCACCATCGACATGGGGTCGTGGACCACCGAGTCCGCGGACGTGTCCGCCGACCCTTCCTGCCCCCGCTGCGCCAAGTGATTCCCGCGTGGTTCTGGAAGGTATATCTATCAGCCTTCCAATCGAGTCTGCCATGCAGAAGATCATGACCGGCAAGGTCAAGGAGGTCTACGAGGTGGACGCCGACACCCTGGAGTTCGCCTACACTGACAACATCTCGGTTTTCGACAAGATCATCCCCTCCAAGGTCCCCCACAAGGGCGAGACCCTCTGCAGGACGGCCAAGTACTGGTTCAACCTGCTGAACGAGGAGGGCATCCACAACGACTACATCAGCGAGCCCTCCAAGGACCGCATGAGGGTGAAGAGGGTCAGGATCATCCGCGACTACAGCCAGATCGACGGGACTACCACCAACTACCTGATCCCCCTGGAGGTCATCTGCAGGTACTACGCCGCCGGGTCCCTCCTGGACAGGATCAAGTCCGGGAAGGTCACCGCCGAGCAGCTCGGGTTCCCCGCGGGGTACGAGGTCAAGCGCGGCGACAAGCTCCCCAAGCCCTTCGTCGAGTGCACCACGAAGCTGGAGGCCCACGACGAGAACCTCACCGAGGCCGAGGCCAAGGAGATGGCCGGGCTGTCCGACGCCGAGTACGAGGAGATCGAGAGGACCGTCCTCCGCATCGACGAGCTCATTGCCCGCGAGGCGGGCAAGCGCGGGCTGATCCACGTGGACGGCAAGAAGGAGTTCGGCTACGACAAGGACAGGAAGCTGATGGTCGTCGACACCTTCGGGACCCTGGACGAGGACCGCTGGTGGGACGCCGACGAGTACGCCAAGGGCAACATCGTCGAGCTCTCCAAGGAGTTCGTCCGCCAGTACTACAGGGAGACCGGCTACCACGAGGCGCTGTACTCCGCGCGCGAGAAGGGGCTCCCCGAGCCGGACATACCCGCCCTGCCCCAGGAGATCGTCGACAGGGTGAGCAAGCTGTACGTGGACATGTACGAGCGCATCACCGGCGAGAAGTTCTGATAAAACGTTTGGGAGGGGCGGCCCTCGTCGCAGCATGTCGACGAAGGCCAGCCTCTCGTTCCTCGGGCACACCACGTCCGTGCCCATGCGGACCACGGTGTACTTGCGCCCGTCCGCCTTCCCGGCGGGGTGGCACAGCCCCCAGTAGCTGCATCCCACGTTGTCGCACTTCGACTCCGTGTAGGTGACGGTGACCCCCTCGAGCAGACCCTTCTTGGGGAGGATCGCCGGCGTGGGCACCTTCTCGACCTCGACGGCGACGACCTTCTCGTCGTCCATCGCGGGGCAGGCGTGCTCCTGCGCCCTTATCTCGACCACGCGGTAGCGGGCGCCCTCCTCCAGGTTGTAGCACACGCCCCTGAGCTTGCAGTCCCCGCACTCCTCCATGGGTCCGAGGTAGTAGAAGTCCGCGCCGCCCGCGGCGGCGTCCTTCCCTATGAGAGTTATGGCCGTCAGATCACCCCCGTGGTCTTTGCGACCTTCTCCGCAACGTCCTCCGTCACGCCGTTGTCGCCGAGGATGGTGAACCTGTCCGAGCGTATCTCGGTGGCGTGGGCCATCGCGTACACGATCTCCCCGGGCGGGATGCCGAGTCCCCTCGCGTCCACCGGCGCGCCTATGTCGGAGAGGGCGTCGCGGATGCTCTCCCAGTCGCCCCCGTGGAGGTACATGGTGAGGATGGACGCCACGCCGCACTGCTCCCCGTGGAGCGCCCTGCCGGGGCACCTGAGGTCCAGCATGTGGGAGATCATGTGCTCCGCGCCGCTGGTGGGTCTCGACGAGCCGGCGATGCTCATGGAGATCCCGGACATTATGATGGGCTTGATGGCGATCCAAACGCTCTCCTCCATCCCGGGCTTGATGAGCTTGGAGCTGTCCATGATGCTCTCGGCCGCGTGCATGGCCAGCGAGTACGCCGACCTGCTGAAGGACTCGCCCTTCAGCCTCCTGGCGAAATCCCAGTCGCGTACCGCGGTGAGGTTGGAGATGACGTCGGCGCATCCGGAGGCCAGGAGCCTGTAGGGCGCCTTGGCGATGATCTCCGTGTCCGCGATCACTCCCATCGGGGACGCGGACGCCACGGACCTGGAGCCCTCGGAGGACTTCAGGGACGCGCGGTTCGACGCTATGCCGTCGTGGGACGCGGACGTCGGTATCGCTATGAACGGTATGCGGAGCTCGTTGGAGACCACCTTCGCGAGGTCGATCTTGCTCCCCCCGCCCACGGCGAGGATGAACGAGGAGCCGGACTCCCTGGCGCGGGCCGCGACGGATTCGGCGGCCTCCGCGGTGGCGTCGCCCACCGTGCATATGTCCATGTCGTAGCCCGTCATGAGGTCCCTGACGTGCCTGCCGGCCACCTCGGCGGTCTTCCCGCCCGTGATGATGGTGCCGGATCCCGAGAGGTGGAGCCCCTCGCACATGTCCCGCACGCCCTCTATGACCCCGTGCCCGGCGACTATGTCGCGGGGCATCTCGACGGTCTTGACCTTCATGAAGTCGTCCATGTCCTCTCCTTCTGACCCACCTATATGGGTACGGATTAATAAGCCGATTTCCCATGACTGGAACATGCGCAAGGCCCTCATCGTCTGCGGGAGCTCCCGCATGAACGGCGTCACTGACACGATGTGCAAGGCCGCGGCGGATGCGCTGGAATCCCTGGGATACGTGCCGGTCATCGCCTACGCGGGCGACGACATGGGGCACTGCAGGGACTGCGGCCTCTGCGAGGACGGGGTCTGCGCCATAGACGACGCGATGACCCCGGTCTACGCCGAGTTCTCGGAGGCGGACCTGCTCGTCCTCGCGACGCCGATCCACTTCAGCGGACCCTCGTCGCTCATAAAGACGGTGATCGACAGGTTCCAGCCCTACTGGTACGCCCGCGACATGCCGCATCCCTCGCGCATGATGGGGCTCATGTGCGCAGGGAGCGACCGCCCGGAGTTCCGTCATACAGCAGGGGTGTTCCGCGCATTCGCGGCGATGCTTGGCATGGAGTGGATGGGGCACCTGGAGGTCTCCGGGACGGACCGCACCCACGAGGCGGGGGTGGCCGAGGCAGTCGCCGAGTTCATACGCGGGAAGGTCGCCTCAGCGGCGCGACGACGTCGCGGAAGCCCTCCGTTATAGAGGGGTCGGCGACGAAGGGGATGCATGAGGGGAACGACTCCAGTATCCGCCCCCATTCGTAAGGGGTCACGGACGAGTCCGCGTCCACCACGCACGTCCTCCCGAAGCCGATCCCGTCCAGGATGTCCAGGGTCTCCCTGATCCCGGAGGGTGCGCGCCCGCGGGACAGCGCGCTCCCGCTCCTGACGAAGACCGCGGGGATGACGCTGTCCGACATGGACACGATGTCCTCCATCGCGTCACGCCCGTCCATCGAGTGGTACGGCGCGAGCACGGTGTCCGCGGTCGTGTTGAACGCGTCCATCAGGTCGTCCGCGTCGGCGACCCAGGTCATGAACCACACGTCCCTGCCGCGGACCCTCATGGACTTAACGACCCTTTCGTCGAATCCCCCCGCCGCGAGGCTCGTCCAGTCCGCCACGACCGCTGGTTCGCGTCCCTCTGTGCGCGGGAGGCGTCCCGCGGCGTCCCCGAACGGGACCGCCGGGCATCCCGGGGAAGGCACGCACATGCCGTCGGCCGGGGCTATAGCCAGCAGCCCTCCGTCGGCGCCGGCGGCTGCGAAGATCGCGGGGATTTCCATGGACGGGGGATGGCCGTCCCGCATTAATCAGTTGCCCACCTCTGGCCCCGGAAAACAGTATATAAGCGGTCCAAGCCAATCGGGGTGCCGAGGTTTATCATGACTCAGAAATACGTCTGCCAGAAATGCGGAACCGTCGTGGAGCTGCTGTACAAGGGCGGCTGCACCCCGTCCTGCTGCGGCGAGCCCATGGCCCTGTGCGAGGTCAAGACCGAGGACGCGGCCAAGGAGAAGCACGTCCCCTACATCACCAGGGAGGGCGGCGAGGTCAAGGTCGTCGTCGGAAAGGACAACCCCCACCCCATGACCGAGGAGCACTACATCGTCTACATCGAGCTGTGCGCAGACGGCGTCCTGATGAGGAAGTACCTCAAGCCCGGCGACGCCCCCGAGGCCGTGTTCAGGACCGACGCCAAGGAGCTGGCGGCCGGCGAGCTGTGCAACAAGCACGGCGTCTGGAAATCCAACCAGTGAGTTGAGAACAGGGGCCCGGGAGCATGCCCGGGCCCCGCATATTCACGCGGACTCCTCTCCGGCGGAGACACTCGGGTCCTCACCGTATCTCTTCTTCAGCCAGGCTTGGAAGTCCTTCTCCTATTCGGCGTACGCCTCGCCCATGGAGGTCGGGTAGAGGAAGTTCTTGATGTCGTCCCTGGGATCCAGTTCCATTTCCTCCAGTCCGTGTCTCGCAAGGATCTCGTTGCCGAGCTTCTACAGCACGTATCTGGTCTCGCGTCTCGCCTTTTCCCACTCGAAAAGCTCTCTGCCGTTCAGGCATCTGTAGCCCTCCCCGAAGCATCTGGACAAGTTTTTATCGGCCATCTCGGCACCTCCGATTGTGGTTTAGGGCTCAGTGCAGAAGTACAGTGAGAAGGGAACAGAGGTCCGGAAACATGCCCAGGCCCCGCATAATCATGTGGAACCCTCTTCGGTGGAGGCGTCCATGTCATTCTCATACTTCTTCTTCCGCCAGGCGTAGAAGTCCTTGTACTATTCGGCGTACACCTCTTTCATGGCTGTCGGATACAGGAAGTTCTCGATATCGTCCCTGGGATCAAGTTCCAGTTCCTCCAGCCCGTTTTCCGCAAGTATCTCGTTGAAGGTCTTCCATACCAAGTATCTGGTCTCGCGCTTCGCCCTCTCCCTCTCGAACAGCTCCCGCTCGCTCAGGCGTCTGGGGCTACGACGTATCTGAACAGATATCCATTAGTCATCTCGGCACCTCCTATGATTGTTATCGATATCTATATTAATATTGTTTTTGTTCTTAACCCATACAAAACCGCTATTGTATGTCAGGGCTGCCACGTCTATGGGTCCGCCTACCGTCTCCATGCCGTCGGACATACGGTTCCTCAGTGCCGATGAGCTGATCACGGATACCGCCAGAGATGCCATCCCATCGATGGATAGGTGCGATGCAGTGTTCAGTGCAGGCTGCAGATATTTGTCGGAAGAGCGGTTGAATAGGTTTGTTAGTGCTTTGTGCCGGATTTTGTTGAGTATGTTGTCGATCTCCTTGGCAACCCCGTCCTGAGAGCATATTCTGATAACCGAGTCCGAAAGGGCATCCATCATCCTCTGGAATCCGTTGTCCAGTTCTGAGCGGACGCCTGGAGATATCCCGTCCAGGAATGCTCTGATAGTATCGTCCTGTGCGAAGGAGACGATGAATGACCGGGTATTCGAATCGACTGAGCCGTTGGAGCGGACATTTGCGATCAGCCCGGCGCGGAACACGCCGTGGACCAGGCGCTCCGTGTACGATGGGGTGTACTCGGTTGTATCGTATCCTACGAATACCAGGCCCGTGCAGGGACATCTGTCGCAGTTAGAAGCCATCATGCAGGCGACGAGGTCCACGATCCTGCATCTGAACTCTTCGTCCTGCCACATTACATCGTCCGATGTCAGGAGGTCCTCCGGGTCGGTGCGTCCGAACGCGATGATAATCTCCTCGGCTAGTCTCTCATGGAGTTCAGAATCGACTAGATGTATCATCTTGGACAGTTTGAAATCAATGTGGTCGAGTGCGATTTGCCGGATACATGCATCATCGTCTTCGTTCTCCCGAAATAGGGCCCCTATCTCCTAGGAGAGATCGTCCAGCACAGACAGCACGTACTCGATGGTGAACCTGTCCACCGACTCGTCCGTGATCACGGGCGGCCCCGAACCCGACGCCCCGCGGGACTCCAGGAAGCGCATGAAGTCGTCAGCGTACTCCCCGAGCGTCCCGAAGCCACCGTCGCCGAGGCGCCTCCTGTACGCGTGGACCAGGATGTCCACTGCCACCCCTCCTATCTCGGAGAGCCCGTAGACCATCACGCCAACGGGGTGGCGGTCCGACAGTCTGAAGATCTTGTCGGCCGTGAATACCTTGTTATCCACGGTTGCGGCGCTGTCCGCCGCCATGACCGCTCCACGGTCGTTCATGATGAGGATTTCCGTAGTCATCTTCCCATCCTGCCGCCGGTCCCCGGACGCCGTCCGGGCGGTGGCCCCGCAGACTGTGTCCGTCGGGTATTTGAGCCATGGCGTGTACGTTAGCGCTACATCTCCCATGATGCGGGCAGGAAGGGTTCGCGGACCGAGCCAACCCTATTCGTTGTTATATACCGCCTCGCGGTTCCCCTTTTCCATAGGAATATGTGGTTTCCATGGCGAAGAAGATCATCGAGTCACCCGGAGACGATGCGAAGGCCACCGCGAGGCACGCGAAGATCGCGAAGGAGCGCGAGGCCGCCGAGGAGAAGGAGAAGAACAGGGCCTCGGACGAGTACTGGAGGAACCGCCGCGCCAACGAGAAGCGCAGGGAGGACATCAAGAAGCTCCCGAAGGAGGAGCAGGCCGAGGCCAAGAAGAAGCTCCGCGAGGACGCGAAGAAGAACAGGCAGCAGTACCGCGAGGAGAGGAAGGCCATCCGCACCAAGAAGAGGGAGGAGGCCAAGGCCGAGAGGGAGGAGAGGAGGGCCGCGGCGGCCGCCCTCGGCGAGTCCAGGGCCGAGGCGAAGGCCGCGGAGAAGGCGGAGGAGGCCCCCGCACCCGAGGCGCCCGCCGAGCCCCTCGCCGAGGAGGCTCCCGCGGACGTCCCCGCGGAGGAGCCCGCCGACTTCCCGGCCGACGAGCCTGAGAAGAAGGAGTGACGCTCCCCCGGCCGTCCGGCGCCCCCGGACGGCCTCATCAACCCTTTCACGCCGGCTCCGGAGGAACCCCCCGGGCACCCCCCGGAGGGACCAGTTTTAAGTAGATGGGGCCATGCCCTCACGTGGTCAAAGGTTCGACGGATTCACCAGAACAAAGGCTCAGACGCGCGGCTTCCATGGAAGCCGACGATGTGCTGAATGAATACGACAGCAGGCTGGAAGGCCATTTCAACGAGGAACTCACCACATCCCGCATCAAGTACGGGATGAACGCGGTCACGAACCACAACAAGCACCAGGTGCTCAAGAGGCTCTACCGCTCTTTCGTCAACATCTTCATCATCACACTCGCGATCATCGACGTCCTCTGGATGGTCCTCGATCCCGATTGGATCTACTTCATCATTCTCACAACGCTGATCGTCGTCAGCGGAACCGTGACCTTCATCCAGGAGACCCGCAGCAGCAGAGCGGCGGCCCAACTGGTGAGCATGGTCACCACCATCATCACCGTCGTCCGCGAGGGCTCCGAGATGGAGGTCGACTCCAGGGAGATCGTCGTCGGCGACATAGTCATCCTCGACACCGGGGACATGATCCCCGCGGATGTCAGGATCGTCCAATCCAACCACCTCAAGGTCGACCAGTCCGCGCTCACCGGCGAGTCGAACGCGGTCACCAAGTACAGCGCCCCCGAGACCGTCGAGGGCAACATCCTCTCGGCCGGCAACATGGCCTTCATGGGCACCAACGTGGTCGGCGGCTCCGCCGTCGCCGTCGTCGTCGCCGTGGGCGACGACACCGTCTTCGGAGGCATGGCGGAATCCCTCAGCAGGAAGAAGCCCACCACCACCTACGACAAGGGCTCCAAGGCCATCGTCAACACACTTCTGAGGATCATGTTCCTCATGGTCCCGCCCGTGTTCGTCATCATGGTCTACAAGGGCTACGTCGAGGGCACCGAGGACTACCTCATCGAGGCGGTCAAGTACGCTCTGACCCTCGCCATCGGCCTGATGCCGGAGATGCTGGCAACCATCGTCTCCACCAACCTGGCCAAGGGCGCCATCGACATGTCGAAGAAGAAGGTCATCGTCAAGGACGTGACCTCCATCCAGAACTTCGGCGCCATGGACGTGCTGTGCTCTGACAAGACCGGCACGCTCACCCAGAACCGCATCTCCGTCAAGGACTGCAGCGACCTCTACGGGAACTCCAGCCACTCTGTGGAGCTGTTCTCGGCGCTGAACGCCAGGAACCTGAAGTCCGCCACGAACCAGATCGACTGGGCCCTCGACGAGTACGCCGAGGAGTTCCTGGACTCCGAGGAGATCGAGTCCTACCAGCCCGTCGGCGATGTTCCCTTCGACTTCGAGAGGAGGAGGGCCACCGTCGTCGTCCGCAGGGACGAGGAGGTGGACCTCATGATCACCAAGGGAGCGATCCCGGAGATGCTGTCCATCTCCAGCGCCTACCTCGACCAGGACAGGAACATCCAGCCCATGGACGAGAAGAAGTACAACGAGATCATGGGCATGATCGAGTGGTACAGCGTCAAGGGCATGCGCGTGCTCGGAGTGGGGTACAAGTACATCCCGACCGGCAAGACCGAGTTCACCTCCGAGGACGAGTACGACCTGATCATGTGCGGGTACGTGGTGTTCACCGATCCCGTCAAGCCCTCCGCGGCGCAGGCGATCAAGGACATGGCGGACTACGGGATAGCCGTCAAGGTCCTCACCGGCGACAACCAGTACGTCACCCGCCACGTGTGCGAGCAGATCGGCATCGATGTCGGGGAGATCCTCACCGGCGACGTCATCGACGGGATGTCCGACCAGGAGCTCAACGAGGCGGTGGAGCGCATCCAGGTGTTCACCAGCCTCACGCCGGACAACAAGTCCCGCGTGGTCCTGGCGCTGAAGGCCAACGGCCACACCGTCGGTCTCATGGGAGACGGCATCAACGACGTCCTCGCCATGAGGAACGCCGACGTCAGCATCTCGGTGGACACCGGGACGGACATTGCTAAGGAAACTGCCAGCATGATCCTGCTGGAGAAGGACCTGAACGTCCTGAAGACCGGCGCGATCGAGGGCAGGAAGGTCTACGTCAACTCGATCAAGTACGTGAAGATGATCGGCTCGATCAACTTCGGGTACATGTTCTCGCTTGTCCTCGGCTCTCTGCTGTTCAACTTCGAGCCCATGGGCGGCATCATGATCCTGATCTTCAACCTGATCAACGACTTCGCCTGCCTGTTCACGCCGTGGGACAAGGTCGAGGACGAGTTCGTCCGGGAGCCCAGGCACTGGGACGCGATCAACCTGAGGTCGGTCATGGTCCGCTACGGACCCATGTGCGTCGTGACGGACGTGATGTCATGGATATTCTTCATATTCGTGGTGTTCCCGCTGATCGACGTGTCCTACCTCGGCGTGGAGGGAGTGAACACCGCGGCCGACGCCATCCTGGGCGGGTACCGCCTGGGCGAGGGCGCCTACGAGGCCCTGCTGCCGGTGGCCGTGCTCTTCCAGTCCATGTGGTGCATCGAGCAGTACTGGATGCAGGTCTGGTCCATCCACATCGTGAGGACCAACAAGCTGCCGTTCTTCCAGACGTGCTCCGCCAAGATCCTGGTGGTCACGACGATCGTCGCGCTGGCGGTGGGAACGATCCTGCCGTTCACCGGCGGGCTCTGGGAGGCCATCTCCGAGTGTGACGCCCTCATCGCGATCCCGCTGTGGGCGCTGCTCTGGATGCCGTTCATCGGCGCCGTCTACTTCTTCGGCTCGCACCTCGTCAAGAGGCGCATGCTGAGGACGCACGGGTACTTCGCGTGCTGAAACCATGGGGGCCCGCGGGAGCGGGTCCCCGAACCCCGTCCCGCGTTTGCCGGGGCGGGCCCCACCTATCTTCGAAACTGGCCGATCCGGTTCGTCCACCGTTCTCGCGATCCTGCCGCCGCCGGTACGCTACGCGCCCCCGGGCCGGTTGATTCCGAGCTCCCACGACGCTAATTCATATTGCAAAATAATTGTAAATAGCTTGTAGATAGATTTATAATATAAGGAAATATACTGTAATTATCATGTCGGAGTATGTATCTGTCACCATGAGGATTGACAAGGATCTCAAGCTGGAGGCCCAGAGGCTCTTCTCCGAGCTGGGGATGGACATGACCACCGCGTACAACATATTCCTCGTGCAGGCAGTCCGCACGCAATCGATACCGTTCCGCGTGGCTCTGGACGTTCCCAACCAGGCCACGACCGAGGCTCTGGAGGACACGGCGGGCGGGAGAAACCTCAGCAGGAGGTACTCCGATGTCGACGATCTGATGAGGGACCTCGACGCCTGAATCCGGGCGGGGATGGAGAGGGGCCGTACTAAATACGGCCCCGACCTTAGGCACGTTTATGAGCTGGGCAGGAGGCTTCCACACCGCGGACAGGTTCGGCGACGTGGACCGCACCTACTATCCGAAGGACTTCTCGGAGGACATCCGCAGGTACGCTTCCGTCCGCGGCGCCGAGTGCCCGAAGGTCGACTCGGGATACGCCCATCCGGACTACTCCGTGCTGGAGGGCCCCCGCCTGGACTACTACCTCTGGTGGAGGGAGTGCGCCGACCAGGGGATGATCCTGCTGGCGGACTCCGGCTACGCGTGGCTACGCTGCTGCGAGCTGATCAACGCCGAAGGGGACCCCCGCAGGGCGCTGGAGCGCATCGTGGCTTTCACGAGGACGTGCTCCCGCAGCATCCGCCTGATCCCGCTGGTGTCCGCCCTCGCCGAGGAGTACGCCCTGTCGCGCGGGCTTCCCCTGGACCTTGTCCCGAGGGGGTCGCCGTTCAGGGCCTCCGAGGCGACGCTGACCTGGGACCTCACGAGGTATCCGATGAGGGAGCCGGACAGGGGCCTGCTGCTGTCGCTGGCGTACTACGACTGGGCCCGCGCGGTGTCGATCACCCCCGACCAGATGGCGGAGATCGTGTTCCTGAGCCTGTCCGGCATCGACGAGATGGTCCGCTCCTCCGAGGGGAGGGGGCTCCTGAGGAGCATCGGATGCTCCGCGGAGAACGAGACGGTGTGGCCGCTCAACGGCTTCGCCGACTTCTCCGGGAAGGGGCGCATGGACGTCCCCGTGGTGCGCATCTCGGACGAGGCGCTCCGCGGGACGGTCGACGCAGTGGTCCGCACGGCGGTGCGCCTGTCGAGGGACGACGGCAAGACGGGGCCGACGGTCCCGAAGACGTTCCCGCAGGCCTACCGCAGGATCGTCGCCTCGGCGGTGGACGCGGTGCTCAGCGGGGACTACTGGAGCGTGTCGATGTACCGCACCTCGCCCGGGGGGTTCTGGGAGGACGACGTCCCGGAGCCGGACGACGACGGGAGCGCGGGGGCGCCGGCGATACTGCCGCAGGTGTACCCCGAGGCCGTCATGCCGACGATGTCCCTGCGCGAGCTGCAGTCGAACTCGGGCGCGGAGTCCGACGCCGACGTGCCTTACGTCCCGTCCGGCAGGACGATGACCTCGTACTCGGCCATGGACGCCGACCAGCGCGCGTTCTACACGGCGTGGCGCACACGCGCCCGCCGCGGCGAGTACTCCGACACCGACGCCGGCTACCTGTGGCTGTACTGCACGGAGCTGATCAACTCCGACGGCGACCCGCAGGAGGTGCAGGCGGAGCTGAACCGCGCGGCCGCGGCGTTCTACGACGCCCAGCCCCAGGTTCTCATGGTCGCCGCGGCGGACCACGCGATGCTCCACGGGATGGACGTTCCGCCGGAGGCCATCGAGCGCAGGTCCGGGAACTACCTGGCCTACATCAAGCTCTACGTGGAGCCGGTGGGCAGGATGAGCCTCCGCCTCGCCGAGCAGTACGCCGGGTACGACGCGTCCAGGTTCGTCCACGGCGACCCGCGTGTGTACTCCGAGGCGTTCACCGAGGCGGTGAGGGCCGTGGACTCGTACATGCAGTCGGCCAAGGGCAGGAGGATCGTGGACATCGGCGGGACGGCGTACTACTACGTCACGCTGCGCCTGTACCAGGGTCTCTGGATGCCCAGGCACCCGGTGATACGGATAGACTTCAGGAACGTGCTCGGATCCAAGAGGGTCACGGACCTGATGGAGGGGATACTCAAGCTCACGGTACGCGCGATAAACCGCCGCTCCGGCAGGTTGATGCCGAGGGCCCCCGAGCTGAGGGAGGAGTACGCCCGCGCCGCGTCGGACGCGGTGGAGGCGTACCTCGACGGCAGGGACTCCGCGGCGAGGGCCCGCAGGGCCAGGGACGAGGCCGAGTGCATCGTCATCGACCCGGATGCGGTGCGCTCCGCCGAGTCGGACCTTGAGGCGGTCCGCGGCATGATGAGCGTCGAGGAGGAGGGAATCGAGGAGGAAATCTCCGTCCCGGAGCCGGCGGGGCCGGCGACCGGTTGGGACGCGCTCGCCGCGTCCCTCGACGCGGTGGAGCGCACGTACCTCGTGGCGTCGCTCACATCGCGCGGGGCGGGGCCGCACACCCTAGAGGGCACCGGCAGGCGCCCGTCCGAGGTCGAGTCGTCCGTAAACGCCAAGGCGATGGACGCGATAGGGGACGCCGTGATGGAAGAGGGTAGGGCCTTCGAAGAGTACGCGGAGGACATCAGGAGGATGCTGGGATGACCGAGATACCGAAGAGGACGCTGATCGCGATGATGAACGCGCTGTCCTCCGGCGTGGTCCCCCGCAGGGGCCTGGAGTACATCGCCGTGGGCCGCAGGCGCGAGACGGAGACCTTCGTCGCGGACCTGGACGACACCGCCGAGGGCGGAGGCGCGTTCCGCTTCGTGTCGGGACGCTACGGCAACGGCAAGAGCTTCATGGTCCAGATGGTCAGGAACTACGCCATGGACAGGGGGTTCGCCGTCATGGACGCCGACCTCGCCATAAACCGCCGCCTCACAGGCAGCAAGGGGGAGGGCCTGAACACCTACCGCGAGCTGGTCCGCAACATGGCGGTCAAGTCCCGCCCGGACGGCGGGGCGATGGAACTCGTCCTGCAGAACTGGCTCTATCCTATCATCGATTCCAACGGCAAGGATCCGGATGCGGTCGCCAAGGCGGTACGCGCCGCGACGGCCGATATGTCCGGGCTCACGTTCTACCGCGACTTCGTGTCCGCGGTGTGCTCCTACGCCGGGGATCTCATCGCAGAGCGCGACGACAGCCCCGCGGTCAGGTGGCTGAGGGGCGAGTACGACCGCAAGTCCGACGTCCGCTCCGACCTCGGCATATCCACTCTCATAGGCGACTCCAACTGGTACGACATGGTCAAGCTCTGGACCGGGCTGGCCGTCTGCGCCGGGTACCGCGGGATGGTGGTGTTCCTGGACGAGGCCGTCGTCCTGTACAAGCTCCAGAACCGCGCCTCCAGGAACAACAACTACGAGCGCCTGCTGACCATGTTCAACGACATAATGCAGGGCAGGTCCTCGCACCTGTCCGTCTACGTGTGCGGGACGCCCGAGTTCATAACCGACCCGGACAGGGGGCTGTACAGCTACGAGGCCCTCCGCTCCAGGCTCGCCGCCGGACGCTTCGAGAACGGCTACGACAACTACCAGGGCCCGGTCGTGAACCTCCGTCCGCTCACCAACGAGGAGGTGTTCGTCCTGCTGAAGACCCTGCGCTCGATGCACGGCCAGCGCTACGGGTACGAGCCCGCCGTCACGGACGAGATGCTGGAGACGTACCTCCGCACCGTCACGGCCACGATCGGCGGCAGGGATATGGTCACCCCCAGGGAGATCACCAGGGATTTCATCTCGCTCTTGGACACCATGCACCAGAACCCCCAGGCCCGCTTCTCCGACATGGTCGAGGGCCGCAGGGTGGACGCCGACCGCAACCCCGACGACGATCTCATCGACGACCTGGAGATATGACCGACCACTTCGCGAGGATGCCGGCGTTCGTCAGGGAGCGCATCCATGCGGAGGGGTGGACCTCCTGGCGCGGGGTGCAGGAGGACTCCTTCGACGTGCTGTTCGATTCGGACGATCACCTGCTCGTGTCGGCGGGAACCTCGTCCGGCAAGACCGAGGCCGCGATGCTCCCCGTCGTGACGTCGCTGTGCGACGACCCCCCGGAGGGGGTCGGAGCGCTGTACGTCGGGCCGACGAAGGCGCTGATCGACGACCAGTTCGCCCGCCTGGACAGGCTCCTGAGGGACTCGCCGGTGCCGGTCACGGGATGGCACGGCGATGTCGCCGCGGGCTCGAAGGAGAGGATGAGGGAGCATCCGGAGGGGATACTCCAGATAACGCCGGAGTCCCTCCAGGGCGTGGTCTGCGACCACGCGCTTGTGAGGAGGATGTTCCCCGAGCTGAGGTTCGTGATCATCGACGAGGTGCACTCGTTCATGGCCTCCGACAGGGGGCTGCAGCTCCTGTGCGAGCTGGCGACCATCGAGCGCACAGCGGGATGCTCGCCCAGGAGGATCGGGCTGTCCGCCACGCTGTCGGACACGGCGACTGCGTCGGAATGGCTCCGCGCCGGTACCGACAGGAGGGTCTCTGTGGTCTCGTCCCCCGGGGACACCGCCGGGCGCGTGGGCGTCAAGCACTTCCGCCTGCCGGCCGACCCGGAGGAGAGGAAGAAGGCGGTCCTCGCGTACTACCTGGAGCTGCTCCGCCTCACGGAGGGGCGCTCGTGCATAGTGTTCACCAACAGCCGCGGCTCCGCCGAGCGCACGGCCAGGTCACTGGATAAAGTGGCCCGCTCCCGCGGCTCGCCGGACCCGGTGAGGATCCACCACGGGTCTCTCTCGGCGTCGCTGAGGCGCGACGCGGAGGCGGACCTCAAGGGAGGAAGGCACCCCACCGTCGTGGCCACTTCCACCCTCGAGCTGGGGATGGACGTCGGAGGTCTCGACCGCGTGGTCCAGATAGGCGCGCCGTACACCTGCTCGTCGATGCTCCAGAGGATGGGCAGGACCGGGCGCAGGGGAGGCCGGAGGGAGATGGTGGTCGTCTGCCTGGACGACGACTCCAAGTGGTCGCCGTCGCCCCCGGGCGTTTCATTGGAGCTGATCCGCGCGATCGCCGTCGCCGACCTGGGGGTGCACGGAGGATGGACCGAGCCCGTCCGCCCGCCCGCGATGCCCTTCGGGCTGCTGTACCACCAGATGCTCGCCTATCTGAAGGGTTCCGAGCACGACGTGAGGTGGCCGGAGCTGAGGGATTCGGCGCTGTCGATGTGGCCGTTCCGCAACGTGTCGGAAGAGGAGGCCCGCGAGCTCGCCATGCACATGCTGGCCGAGGGGCACCTCCACAGGATGGAGGACGGGACCCTGCTGATCGGGCTGAAGGCGGAGCCTGTCGCCAACGGCAGGGACTTCGCGTCGGTGTTCGAGGCGCCGCAGGAGACCGAGGTACGCGCCGGAGGGGAGGCCATCGGCACGGTGCAGGGCCGCCCCAGGGAGGGCGCGCTGATCAGTCTCGCGGGGAAGGTGTGGTCCGTGTACCGCGCCGGAGACGGCTGGGTCGAGGTCCGCGAGGCTCCCGCCGACGCGGTCGCGGAGTCCAAGTGGGAGTCCAGGCCCCCGGACGTGGACGACAGGGTGGCCGTGCGTATGAGGGAGATCCTGATGTCGGACGAGGCGTTCCCGTGGCTCGACTCGGCGGCCGCGGCGGAGCTGTCGTCGTCCCGTTCGGCGTTCCGCGAAGGGGGCTTCGACGGCTGCCTAGAGACGCCGCAGGGGTTCACGATCTTCCCCTGGACGGGGACGAGGCGGTTCGAGGCAATGCGCAGGACGCTGGCGGAGATGGAGGGCGTCGAGGTCCTCGCGTACGCCTCGCCGGTGTGGATCGCGGTCCGCACGCAGAGGTCGCAGGGGCAGCTGGAGCAGGGCCTGAGGAACATCGTGCGCTCGAGTGACCCGGAGGACTTCGTGCTCCTGGAGGATGTCGAGGACATGGGCAAGTTCGAGAGGTTCGTGCCCGAGGGCCTGAGGGCGAGGGAGTTCGCCGCGGACAGGCTGGACTTCGGGTTCACCGGGCGATGCCTACGACCTTGAGGCGGCATCCGAAGAATAATCAACTCCTCGCAGAGGAGGCGCTGGATGCAACAGGGTCAGATGAGCTCCAGCGCGGCGGATACCGCCGCGTTCATCGCAAGGCGGAGGTTGTCCGCACCGCCGATGATGACGACATCATCCGGGGTGAACTCCTTCACCTTGCGAATCATCTCGGCCTCCTTGGGGGACTTCTCATCGAGGTTCCAGTCCGGAGGGATCATGAGGGCGCCGTCGCGGTACACGATGGTCGTGCATCCCAGTGACCCGATCTTGATGCCGGCGTCCCGCTGGGACTGGCCGTTGCGGACCATCTCGCTGGCCCCTTTCACCAGCACGCTCTCCTGGAACTCCCCGATGACGGATCCCGGGACCTCGATCTGAACCGGCACGATAGGTATCGACTCCAGGAACTCGCGTCCGGACTGGGAGATGACGATGCCCGTCTGGTAGATCTCGACGAACCCGCAGTCCCGCAGAATGTCCAGGGCCCTGCGTGTGCTCCCCTCCCCCAGGTCCATGATCTCGGACAGCCTCTTGCGGCCCAGCCTGTTGTCGTCCTCCAGGGCGCGGAGCATCCAGTAGACGTCCGCGTCGGTAACGCGGGCGGGAGGGCCGGTGTTGTTGACGGGCATGAGCCTCATGAGGGTGCGAGAACTCCTCGGTATTTAGATAGTGTCAAGTTGGATGGGTTTCCGCTAATGCACATTACGCCAAGTGGGCGGCGGTCCCGGGGATGCCCTCGCCTCACGCATCCCGCATGACCGCGCCCAGCCTGAGGAGGTACGACAGGGCGTCACGCAGACTGTCGTCCACGACGGCGACGGCGTCGAGTCCGGACACGGTGAACGTCCCCATCCCCATCAGCTCCCCCACCAGCCGGTACGCCTCCC
Organism: Thermoplasmata archaeon; assembly: GCA_030539515.1. GTDB lineage: Archaea > Thermoplasmatota > Thermoplasmata > Methanomassiliicoccales > Methanomethylophilaceae > Methanoprimaticola. Next base: position 3,110 of record JAUNXZ010000007.1, on the reverse strand, counting down.
TCCTCAGGAGGACGTACTTGTTCTCGACGAAAAGCACGCCCCCGAAAGATTCGTCCCTGAGGAGAATGTCCGGGTTCATCGTAAGGGGCTCGTCGTCCCCTATGAGGGGGAATTCCGCGGACGGGATGCGCTCCATCGCCGAGACGGATGCGCGCAGCCGTTCGCCGGACATCCTGCAGAGCCCCGAGCACAGCGGCAGGGCCCTGCAGCGGGCGCACTCGGGCTCCAGGTACGTGTCGTCGCGCCAGTCGTCCATCCGTCTCCAGATCGTGCCGAGGTGCTCGTCGTAGATGTTGCCGTACTCCCTGCTGTCATGGGCGCAGGCGGTCACCATGCCCGAGCGGTAGTGGACCGTGCAGTGGGAGCGGCCGGCGCTGCACATGGACCCGTAGTCGCGGATCCTCGGGATGTCCCCCACTATGCACATCGGGAGCGGTATCGAGCACCCCACGGACACGCCGGTCCTCCCGTGGACCTCTGTGAGAGTGTCGCGGATGGACAGCAGGTCCTCCGTGCCGATGTCGTACAGCGCGTTGGACCTGTCGCAGATCGGGGGGACCACCGGGGACAGGGAGACATGCTTCACGGACGGGTGGGCGGCGATCAGGCCGCAGATGTCGTCCGCGCAGTACCTGGTCCTCCCGGACACCACGATGTTGAGGCCGATGTCTATGCCGGCGGAGTCGCATACCGACACGCCCCTCATGATGGCGTCGTAGCTGCCCTCCGTCAGCGTGATGGAGTCGCAGGCCGCACGGTCCGTCGAGGGCAGGGATGCGAACACGAAAGGGACCCTGCCGAGGGCCGAGAGCCGCTCCGCGAACTCCCGGTCCATAAGGGTCAGGTTGGTGTTGAGGGAGACCTGCATCCCCCTGGACTGGAACGTCCTGATGAACCTCAGGGTCGTGTCCTTGTCCTCCAGCGGTTCGCCGCCGGTGACGATGACCTTCATCACGCCGCATCCGGAGAGCTCGTCGGCGACCCTGTCGAAGTCGGCACTGTGCCTCGGGGCCTCCGGCGATAAGGGGATGTCGGGGTTGAAGCAGTGGATGCAGCGGTGGTTGCACCTCTCGGTGACGACAAGCTCGACCGTCACGGGTGCGCTCAACGCCGTCATGGTTCCAACGGGTCCGCGCGGGGATGGCGCGGTCCCTCATCCGTTCCTGCGGGAACCGGGGTAGGTCCCTCCGTGGCACATGTGGCATGCGGCGACGGTGTACCTGTTGTCGTCATCGTCCTCTTCCGTGTAGAGGCTTATGAAGTCGTGTCCCGTGAGCTGTGTTTTTTCCGTCATGTTACCTCCATTCAATTGGGTTTCCATCGATATCATGGCAATTAATATACTTCGGTTCCACGCCATCGAGTTCCACATCGCTCAGTATGCAGTCCTTGAACACCAGTTCTCCTGGTTCATCTGATGCCCTGATGCTAACTGAATGTAAGGTTGAACCCGAGATATGTAATTCAAATGAGCATCCAGTGAGGGTGACATTTGACAGCTTGGCGTTTTCTACGATGCAGTTGGTCAGATTGCAGTCCCTCAACTCCATACTGTAGAGGGTTATGTTACTGAATTTGCAGTCCCAGAAGGTGCACCGGTCTATGTCGCATCCGCCGTTTCCGATGATCTCTATGTCTGTGAACGAGGATGTCGACAGATCGGAGTGGTGGAAGCGAGCCCTAAGCGACCTGGAATGGGAAAATGATGAGCCCGCCATCAAGCAGCATTCGAACAAGACGTCTGAGAGTTCGGACCTGTGGATGGATATACCATTCAGTAGGCAGTATGCTGTCATGCCCGGGACGTGGCCGTACGAATCCAGTTCATCCACGCAGTGTATGAAATGAACCTTGTTGAGTTCAGAATCCCTTATCTGCATGCCTTGTGCGTTCACGCACCTTAGGTCCACCTTGTCGATCCTGGTGCGATCTATGAGGACATACTCCATGCACGTCCCGACAAATTTCGAGTCGAGTATCCTGGAATTGGAGAACTTAGAGCATGATATGGGGGTGCAAGTGTTAAATTTGATATTTCTCAAGGTGGTGCTGGAAAAGCGGTTCCCCAGGAAGAGGGCTCCCGGATCCGTGTCGATACCCGACAGGATGCATTGGTCGAATCTGGAGTCCGTGAGGTCGCTCAGGCCTAGCAGGCTGTTCGAAAGATCGCAGTTGTAGAACCCAGATCCGCGGAATGAGAATTCACGGAGGTCCGAGCCTATGAATCTGCCGTTCTCTATGACCATCCCGAGGAACATGGATTTGACCGTGTTTATGGACTCGTCGTTCTTCAGGCGGCATATCAGTCCGATGATTGCATTGTTGGAGAAGAAACTGTCACGGACCCCGTATCTGAGGACTTCTTCGAAGCGCGACAGTGTTTCGGAGCATTTGTAGTAGTCTTTGATGATTTCGTTCAGGCATTCGCCTTCTTCTCCGTCTATGATCGACAGGAGTTTCTCGTATTGGGCGGCCCAGTGATTTATCGGATTGTCGCCTCTCATGCATGTTTCATCGTGGCGCGCACGGTCTGTGAAAGGTATGTGTTCGGACGTCAGGATTTTCAGTGCTTCGGAGATCAGTTGCTTCTTTTCCATTAGGATGTTGCAGAGCGCCTTCTCCTCCTCGTCGTACGGGATGGATTCGTAGCTATTCAGTGCCGACCAGACCATGAATCTGAGCGGCTCGTACATTCCTATTGTGATGCGGAGGTCTGCCTCCGTTTCGTGCGTCCCATCCGCGGGCATCCGTTTTCCCTTGGCCAATATCGAAATGACCGGAAGGCTGCTCATGCTGCCTCCTTCCATATGAACCTCGTGGCAATGACGGCCGAGAAGAAATCGAATGCTACAGTCATCATTATGATCAGGCCGTTCGCTATGAAGATTGCGAAGGACGTTCCGCAGAACACAGCTGTCAACGGATCCTGGACGGCTCCAATTACCTCGCCGATGCAAATTGCCACGGTGGCCGCCGTGGTGATGATCAGGAGCGTGCCTGCGATGCGTACAAGATCCAGTTGGGATTCCTGGAGGTTGTTGAACTCGCCCTTGGAAATCTGATACATGAATATGAATGCGGTGACCGCGGTGGACGTCAGGGCGGTGGTA
>JAUNXZ010000006.1 GCA_030539515.1 Thermoplasmata archaeon | reverse complement strand
TTGCCGTTGTCGAACAGCGGATCACCGGTCCTCCCTCGTTTGACTTGGATGCATCATCCAATCGTACCATGTGTAATTTTAATGCGGATAAATAACATACGAGAAGGTTCTAGGACCTAGTAATAGAAACCGGAATTCGATTACTCGACGCCAGCCAGCAAACCACGCGTCGCGAGCGGGACGGCGGCACGGAGGATTCGGCCATACATTGGAGCATAAAACCAATAAAACGTTACGCGACATGATGTTCATGCCGCATAGAGGGCAATTTTGGCCACGGATGCGACCAGAAGCATCACCTTTAACATATTGGATGGGTTGTCCCGCCCAATGAGCAGGAAGGCCATCCTGGTAGCGAGCTTCGGCACGAGCTACAACGAGACCCGCGTGAAGACCATCGAAGCCATCGAGAGGCAGATAGGCGAGACGTTCCCCGGCTACGAGATCAGGCGCGCGTTCACCAGCCGCATGATCATAAGGAAGCTGAAGGAGCGCGACGGTCTCCACGTGGACTACGTCACGGAAGCGATGGACAGGCTTTCCGCGGAGGGCTTCGAGCAGGTCATCGTCCAGCCTACCCACATCATCAACGGCGAGGAGTACGACGACATAGTCAGGATCGTCTCCGAGCACGTGGGGAGGATCGCGGACCTCAGGATGGGGAAGCCCCTGCTGACCACGGAGGAGGACTACGACAACGCCGTCGAGGCGATCCGCGAGTGCCTCGTGCCGCTGGCCGGCGGGAGGGACCTGGTGCTCATGGGCCACGGGACGAGCCACTACTCCAACGCGGCCTACTGCCAGCTCCAGATGAAGCTCGTCGGCGCGGGCCTCCGCAACGTGTTCGTGACCACCGTCGAGGGCTACCCCGGCTTCGGGGACACCGTCGGCATGATGAGGGAGCACGGGTGCCGCGGGGCCGTCACCGTCCCGTTCATGGTGGTCGCGGGCGACCACGCCCAGAACGACATGGCCGGCGACGAGGAGGACTCCCTCAAGTCCATCCTGGCCTCCGAGGGCTTCGAGGTCGAGTGCGTGGTCAGGGGCCTGGGGGAGTTCGCGGGCTTCAGGAAGCTCTTCATCGACCACGTCAGGCACGCCATCGAGAAGCGCTGAACCGACAGGTCTGGCATCCCCTTCCTCGCGCGTGCGCTATACGACAACGGTTATCTACCTTCAGCGGATGCGAAGAAACGAGGACAACATGACGTTGAAATTCGGGGTACCCAACAAAGGGCGTCTGAACGAGAGGGCCGTCGAGCTGCTGACCAAGGCCGGACTCGACCTGGGCGAGGACTTCGGCAGGAAGCTCTACATCAAGGCGAGGAACCAGGACGTGGAGGTCCTGTTCCTCAGGGCCCAGGACATCCCCGAGTTCATCGCCACCGGCGCCATCGACCTGGGCATCACCGGGCAGGACCAGGTGGCCGAGTCCGGCCACACGCTCGTGGACAGGCTCGACCTCCAGTTCGGGTTCTGCCACATGGCCCTGGCCGTCCCCGAGGAGAGCGGCATCACCGACGCCTCCCAGGTGAAGGACGGCAGCAGGATCGCCACCTCGTACCCGAACATCACCAAGCGCTACTTCCAGTCCCTCGGCAAGCTCGTCAACGTCATCGTCGTCACCGGGGCGGCCGAGGTCATGCCCTACCTGGGCATCGCCGACTACATCGTGGACCTCGTCTCGACCGGCTCCACCCTGAAGATGAACAGGATGGTGGAGGCCGGCAGGATCATAGACTCGCAGGCGTGCGTCTTCACCAGCGAGGAGGCCCTGAAGCGCTACGGCCCCCAGATCGACGAGCTGGCCGACTCCATCGAGAGCGTCATCACCGCCGAGAGCAAGAAGTACCTCATGGCCAACGTCCCCCGCGACAGGATGAAGGACGCCGAGGGCATCATACCCGGCCTCGAGGGCCCCACGATCCTGGAGATCGCCGGGAACCCCGAGTACGTCGCCATCCACGCGGTCATCGACTCGAAGGACACCCTGCACATCATCTCCGACCTGAAGAAGATCGGCGCCAAGGGCATCCTGACCACCGAGATCGAGAGGCTGGTGAACCGATGGAGGCCGACCGCAGCATAATGAGGGAGACCACCAGGGACTTCGTGAAGTACTACAACCCGAAGCTCCACGGGGAGGTGCGCCTGGACACCAACACCAACGTCCTGGGCTCCAACCCCGCCGCGGCGGAGTACCTCCGCACCCACACCTGGGACCTGAACGGCTACCCGGACACCTACTCCGGCGAGCTCAGGAACGCCCTCGGCGAGCTGTACGGCCTCGACCCGTCCAACATCATCGCCGGCAACGGCTCAGACGAGATGCTGGACGTCATCTTCAAGACGTTCATGAACTGGGGCGACGACGCCGCCGTCCCGTTCCCCTCGTACTCGCTCTACGACTACTTCGTCAAGAGCAACGGCGGGTCCGCGAAGATGGTGGACCTGACCGACGACTTCCAGCTGGACGTGGACGCGCTCGTCCGCACGAAGGCCAAGATAACCATCGTCCCCTCCCCGAACAACCCCACCGGCAACTGCTTCCGCGCCAGGGACCTGGAGGACCTGGTCTCGAGGTTCGACGGCATCGTCGTGATCGACGAAGCGTACGCCGAGTACGCCGGGGACGGGTACATCGGGAAGGTGGAGGAGTTCGACAACCTCATCGTCTGCAGGACGTTCTCCAAGGCGTACGCCATGGCCGCGCTCCGCGTGGGCTACATGGCCTCGAACCCGAAGCTGTCCGAGATGATGATGTGCGTCAAGATCCCCTACTCGCTCAACGCGGTCAGCGAGGGGGCGGCGGTCGCCGCCGTCAGGGACCGCGACTTCATCAGGAGGAGCGTCGACCTCGTCACGGAGCAGAGGCCGAAGCTCGCCGACGGGCTCAGGAAGCTCGGCTTCGAGCCCTTCCCCTCCGACTCCAACTTCATCCTCGCCCGCTCGCCCATCGACCACAAGGTGCTGGTCGACGGCCTCAGGGAGAGGGGCGTCCTGATCAGGGACTTCGGCGCCAAGCGCAGGACCGAGAACTGCGTCAGGCCCACCGTGGGCACGCCGGAGCTCAACGCCCTGCTGCTGGACAAGGCGGCGGAGGTGATCGACGGATGCCGCTGAGGATCACGCTCACCGACTACGGCGTCGGGAACCTGTACTCGATCAAGCGCTCGCTGGAGAACTGCGGCGCAGAGGTCACCGTCGTCCAGGACATGTCCAGAGTGCTCGACGCGGAGTGCGTCGTGTTCCCCGGCGTCGGGGCGTTCGACAGGACCATGGAGAAGCTCCAGCCCTACAGGGAGGACATCCGCGCCAAGCTCGCCGGCGGCACGCCGGCGCTGGGCATCTGCATCGGCATGCAGATCCTCTTCGAGGGCAGCGCCGAGGGCTCCAGCCCCGGGCTCGGGTTCTTCAAAGGCTCCGTCGTCCCGCTGGAGGGCCGCATCGTCCCCCACATGGGATGGAACGCCGTCGTCTCCGGCGATCCCCTCATGGAAGGCGTGGAGGACCCCAACTTCTACTTCGCGCACTCGTACCGCGGGTCGCCCGCCGAGGACATCGCCGTCGGCACCACCGAGTACGAGGGCAGCGAGATCCCCACGTTCTTCCGCAAGGCCAACACCTACGGCACCCAGTTCCACCCCGAGAAGAGCAGCGGCTCCGGGATGGCCGTGCTGAGGAACTTCATATCCTTCGCGGAGTCGGTCCTATGAGGGTCATACCCGCGGTGGACGTCATGGACCACAAGGTGGTCCAGCTCGTCGGAGGGGTTCCGGGGAGCCAGCAGATCGTCATGCCCGACCCCGTCTCCGTGGCGGAGATGTGGATCTCCAGGGGCGCCGACTACCTGCACCTGGTCGACCTGGACGCGGCCTTCGGGAAGGAGGGCAACATACCCGTCTTCCGCAGGATCATCGAGGAGTGCGGCGTGCCCGCCGAGATCGGAGGGGGGATACGCTCCACCGAGACCGTCGACGAGCTCGTCGCCGCCGGGGCGGACCGCGTCGTCGTCGGGACCAAGGCGGTCAAGGAGCCCGAGTGGCTCTGCGCCATCGCCGACCGCCACCCCGGGAGGATAGTCCTGTCCATGGACACCAAGGGCGGGCGCATAGCCATCAAGGGATGGCAGGAGTCCGCCGCCAAGACCGTGGAGGAGATGTTCGACCTCATCAGGGACCTGCCCCTGGCGGGCGTCCTGAACACCAACGTCGACGTGGAGGGCCAGAGGAAGGGCATAGACGAGGCGCAGGCCCGCGGCTTCATCTCCCGCTGCCCCTGCCCCGTGATATCCTCCGGAGGCGTCACCACCGAGGAGGACGCCAGGATCCTGGCGGACGCCGGCGCCGAGGGCGCCGTGGTCGGCCTGGCGCTGTACACCGAGGTCATACGCCCCTGGGAGTGGGACACCCCCTGGAAGGCCTGAGATGGCTACCGTCGAGGACGTCATCTCCTGCTTCAGGGAGAACCGCGACCCCACGCCCGAGGAGCAGGCGCTGTCCGACGAGCTCAACCAGGAGTCCATACGGATATGCCTGGAGCTCAACTCGGGGTACAACACCCCGGAGGAGATCCGGGAGATCATGTCCCGCCTCATCGGCAAGCCGGTGGGCGAGGGCTTCCGCATGTTCCCGCCGTTCCAGGCGGACTTCGCGAAGAACATCGCCTTCGGGAGGGACGTCTTCGTGAACTCGGGATGCCACTTCCAGGACCAGGGCGGTATAACCGTCGGGGACCGCGTGCTCATCGGCCACAACGTCGTGCTCGCCACGGCGAACCACGACATCCGCCCGGGGCACGGCCACAGGCTCACGTACGCGCCCATCACCATCGGGAACGACGTCTGGATCGGCTCCAACTCCACCATCCTCCAGGGTGTGACGATAGGCGAGTGGTCCGTGGTCGCCGCCGGCGCGGTTGTCACGAAGGACGTCCCGCCGTACACCGTCGTCGGGGGCGTCCCCGCCCGCGTCATAAAGGAGATCCCGCACGGGGACGAGCGATGCCCGCGGCGAAAGGTTAACTACCTGGATCCGCAATCACAACGGCGTTAACATGAAGATGCCCTGCGAGCTCATAGTGACGCACATCCTCCCGACCGCGCGCGGAGCGCTGGCCAAGGAGCTCGTGACCAGGCACGGCATGACGCAGACCCAGGTGGCCAAGGTCTTCGGGGTCACCAGCGCCGCCGTGTCGCAGTACATCAAGGGCATGCGCGGGGGCAACAACCTCATCGACAAGAGCGCCTACCGCGACGACTTCTACAAGATGATAGCCGACACGGCGGACCGCATAGTGGCCGGCGCCGACGTCACCGAATCGCTCTGCGGCATCTGCACCTTCGTCAAGGAGACCGGGCTGCTCCGCGCCCTGTACGTGTACGAGGGCTACAGCGGGGAGCTGGGGACCTGCTACGACTGCCCGCGCATCAACATCGTGAACCCCATCGTCCCCGAGGACGCCCGACGGGGCGTTTCCGGACGCGGTCCCGCGCACGCGCATTCCTTATCTATGACCGCCCCCTTCATTCCGTGTTTAACATGACCGCTAGGCAGTCGGAAATCGAGCGCAGCACGAGGGAGACGAAGGTGTCGATCAGACTCGACATCGACGGGACCGGGAAGTTCCTGGTCGACAGCGACATCCAGTTCCTCAGGCACATGACGGAGACGCTGGCGAGGTACGCGTCCTTCGACCTCGAGATGACCGCCTCCGGCGACAACGACCACCACATCATCGAGGACTGCGCGATCACCCTCGGGAAAGCCCTCAGGCAGGCCCTGGGCGACACGCCCATCGAGAGGATGGCCACCGCGGTCGTCCCCATGGACGACGCCCTGGTGATGGCGTCCCTGGACCTGGTGGACCGCCCCTACGCGGACATCGACCTCCCGGACCCCCTGTACACCCACTACCTCAGGAGCCTGGCCATGTCCGCAGGGATGACCCTGCACATCGTGGTGATCCGCGGGTTCGACGAGCACCACATCGTCGAGGCCGCTTTCAAGGCGGTCGGCAAGGCGCTCTCCCAGGCCGTGAGGGTCCGCGGGGAGGAGCTCAGCACCAAGGACCGCGAGGTCATCGGGTGAGAAGATGCTGACCAAGAGGATCATACCCTGCCTGGACGTCAAGAACGGGAAGGTCGTCAAGGGGATCAACTTCAAGGGCCTCAGGGAGGTCGGCGAGCCCCCGGCGATGGCCGTGGAGTACGAGAAGCAGGGTGCCGACGAGATCACCTTCCTGGACATCACCGCCTCGCTGGAGACGAGGCAGACCATGCTCGACATCGTGTCCGAGACGGCCAGCAACCTCTTCGTGCCGCTGACCGTAGGCGGCGGGATCAGGTGCCTGGAGGACATGAGGGACGCCCTCAACGCGGGTGCGGACAAGGTCTCCGTGAACTCCGCCGCCGTCAAGAACCCGGGGATCATCGGCGAGTGCGCCGAGAGCTTCGGCAGGCAGTGCGTGGTCGTCGCCGTCGACGCCAAGCGCGTTGACGACCACTGGGAGGTCTTCACCCACGGGGGCACCCGCGGAACCGGCATCGACGCCGTCGAGTGGGCCAAGAGGGCCGAGGACCTGGGGGCCGGGGAGATCCTGCTCACGTCCATGGACACGGACGGCGTGAAGAACGGCTACGACATCCCGCTCACCTCCGCCGTGGCCGACGAGGTCAGCATCCCCGTCATCGCCTCCGGCGGATGCGGGAGCGTGGAGCACATCTACGACGTCTTCGCCCAGACTGGCGCGTCCGCGGCGCTGGCCGCATCGATTTTCCATTACAACGAGTACACCGTCGGAGAGGTCAAGCAGTACCTCAGGGACAGGGGGATCACGGTAAGATGACCGAACTCAAGTATGACGACAAGGGGCTGATCCCGGTCGTGGTCCAGGACTGGGTCACGAACGAGGTGCTGATGGTGGCCTGGGCCAACGAGGAGGCCGTGCGCCTGATGAAGGAGACCGGCTACACCCACTTCTGGTCCAGGAGCAGGCAGAGGATGTGGAAGAAGGGCGAGGAGTCCGGCCACTTCCAGAGGATCAAGTCGCTCCAGGCCGACTGCGACGGCGACACCCTGCTCGCCAGGGTGGAGCAGGAGGGCGGCATCGCCTGCCACCTCGGGAAGCCCTCGTGCTTCGACGAGGTCATCATGGGCAGCACCGAGGAGACCATGGCCATCATCCCGGAGCTCAAGCGCGTCCTGAGGGACAGGCTGGAGAACCCCTCGGACGAGAGCTACACCTGCAAGCTGTACGACGACGAGACCAGGATGTGCAAGAAGGTCATCGAGGAGGCCGGGGAGTTCGTGCTCGCCATCAAGGACAGGGAGCAGGACGAGATGGCCTGGGAGCTGGCCGACCTCATCTACCACACCATGGTGGCCATCGAGAAGACCGGGCTCCCCATGTCCGAGGTCTACCGCAAGCTGTGGGAGAGGGCGCAATGAGGGCCGACCTCCACACCCACACCGTCTTCAGCGACGGGGAGCTCATCCCGGCGGAGCTCGTCCGCAGGGCCATGGTCCTGGGGCACGACGTCATCGCCATAACCGACCACGTGGACATGACCAACGTGGAGTTCGTGGCGTCCAACGTCGCCAAGGCGGTGGAGCTCATCGAGGACTACATCCGCGTTGTCCCCGGAGTGGAGATCACCCACGTCCCCCCGTCCAAGATCGACCATGTGACGAAGCTCGCCAGGAAGCACGGCGCCGAGTGGATCGTCGTGCACGGGGAGACCGTCACCGAGCCCGTGGCCCCGGGGACCAACCGCGCGTCCGCCGAGAACCCCGAGATCGACGTGCTGGCCCACCCCGGGTTCATCACCGTCGAGGAGGCCCAGCTGGCGAAGGACAACGGGGTCATCCTGGAGGTCACCGGCCGCGCCGGCCACAACATCACCAACGGCCACGTCGTGAACGTGGCGAGGCAGGTCGGGGCCGACATGGTCGTCGACTCGGACACGCACGCGCCCGAGAACCTCATGGACGAGGCCGCGGCGCTCACCGTCGCCCTCGGTGCGGGCATGACGCCGGAGGAGGCCGAGAAGGCCCTCCACGTGACCCCGTACGAGGCCGTCAGGCGCATAGCCTGAGGAAAAAACGGGGGGCATCCCCCATTCCCCTTTATATCCCGGGCGCATAGCCCGACCCGATGCCCAAGATAGCGATCATAGGAGGCACGGGGATATACAACCCCGACAAGTTCGAGCTCATCGAGGAGGTGTTCCCGGACACACCCTACGGCAAGCCCTCGGACCCCATCCTCATCGGGAGGATCAACGGCGTGGAGGTCGCGTTCCTCTACCGCCACGGGAAGCAGCACCAGCACCCCCCTTCCGCCGTGCCCTACAGGGCGAACATGAGGGCCCTGAAGGACCTGGGCTGCAAGTACGTGATCTCCGCCTGCGCCGTCGGGTCCCTCCAGGAGGACTTCCAGCCCGGCGACCTGGTCATCGCGGACCAGTTCATCGACTTCACCAAGAAGCGCGACTACACCTACTTCGACGACAGGACCGTCCACATCTCGATCCCCGACCCCTTCTGCCCCCACCTCAACGCGGTTTTCGAGGGCGTGGCCAAGGAGATGGGCATCAGGTACCACATGGGCGGCACCTACCTGTGCATCGAGGGGCCCAGGTTCTCCACCAGGGCCGAGAGCAACATGTTCAGGCACTTCGCCGACATCATCGGCATGACCGTGGTTCCCGAGTGCCAGCTGGCCAGGGAGCTGGGCATGTGCTACTGCAGCCTCGCCACCATCACCGACTACGACATGTGGAAGGACGAGCCCGTCGACATCGCGATGGTCGAGAAGACCATGGCCGAGTGCCTCGACAGGGTGCTGAACCTCCTGGAGCTGGGCCTGCCCAAGGTCAGGGACTCCTGCAGGGAGTGCGTCCAGGCGGCCAAGGGCTGCGGGGCCCTCTGAGCCGTTTCGCGTTCCAAACACTTTAACATTTAAACCGCATCGCGCAATGAGAACCGGTGCGCATCTGACGATGCGTATCCCGGAGGGACTCCCTTGAGGCGCGATGCGGACCAATTTATCGACGGCTGGTGGGACGGCGGCGACACTCGCCCGCTGGTCATCCGCGGCGTCCGCGGGTGCGGGAAGACCTTCTCCGCCCTGTCGCTGGCGGAGAGGCGCGGGATCCCGTGCACGTACGTGGACCTGGGCGCCTACGGCGCCGACCGCGCCCTCGCGGACACGGCGGGGCGCGTGGCGTCCGGCCTGAGGTCCCTCACCGGCCAGCCGGTGCCCGACGGCACGCTCGTGGTCATCGACGGGGTCAGGGGCCCCGGGATCGGGGACGCCCTCCTGGAGCTGGCTTCCACCCACAGGGTCATCGCCGTCAGCCGCGGCCTCGAGCCCTTCGGCGAGGGGTTCGCGGACCTTCGCATCCGCACCATGTCATTCACCGAGTTCCTGGACGCCGGGGGCAGGTCCGACCTCGCCGCCATGCTGCGCGGCGGGCGCACCGGGGACGCCGAGTCCCTCATCCCGCTGTTCGCCGAGTTCCAGGCCGTCGGGGGCCTCCCCGGGGCCGTGGGGGCGTGGCTGTCCACCGGCGACGAGCGCGAGGCGGACTCCGCCGTGCGCAAGGTTCTGGCAGACATCCTGGACGACGCCTGCCGCAGGGACCGCAGGGTCTCCGAGGAGACCGTCGGGAACGTGATGTCCAGCGTGCCGGACCACCTGTCCCGCGCCAACAAGAAGTTCATGTTCTCCCGCGCGTCGCCCGGCGACGCCCAGAGGTCCGTCAGGACCGCCGTGGGCATGCTTGAGGGGATCGGGGCCGTCCTCCGCGTGGAGATGCGCGGGGACGCGGCGCCCGGGGCGTTCAAGCTGTTCTGCTTCGACACCGGTGCCCTCAGGGTCCTCCGCGGGGCGCCCATGTCCATGGTCACCGACCCGGACCTCGGGGGCGAGTTCGCCAAGGGCGTGGCCGAGAACGCCGTCCTCCTGGAGCTGGAGAGGTCCGGGGCGGCCGGCTCGTGGTGCTGGAGGTCCGGCAACAAGGCCGAGGCCGAGCTCGTGGTCCCGCTCGGCGGAACCGACGTGCCCATACAGGTCAGCAGCCGCCCGTCGTTCTACCCCAGGAGCCTGAGGGAGTACTCCTGCAGGGACCCGTCCGCGCCCGCCGTCTACATGTCCCCCGCACCGCCGGAGGTGAGGGACGGCGTCACCCGCGTCCCGCTCTACGCGGCGTGCACACTCCGCGGCATGTTCGGGCCCGGCGCATAAAAGAAGTACATCCCGGGCCATACGGGTGTCCCATGGTGAAGAAAACCAAGGGCCAGGAGCTGGCCGGGAAGATCCTCACGGACCGCAAGAGCCTGGTGGAGGACCCCTCCGCCGAGACCCTGAGGCAGGCCGACGAGTTCTGCGTCGGGTACAAGGCGTTCCTGGGGAACAAGACCGAGCGCGAGGTCGTGGAGTACGTGCTCCCCATCCTCGCGGAGCACGGCTACAAGGAGTACAGGCGCGGCACCAAGTACCGCGCCGGATCCAAGTTCTACAAGGTCAACCGCGGGAAGACCATCCTCATGTGCACCAAGGGCAAGCGCCCGGTGGCCGAGGGCGTCCGCGTGTCCGTGGCCCACATCGACAGCCCCAGGCTGGACTTCAAGCCCCACCCCCTCTTCGAGGACGCGTCCATGGCCTACTTCAAGACCCACTACTACGGCGGGATCAAGAAGTACCAGTGGACCACCATCCCGCTCTCGATCCGCGGAGTGGTGTACACCAAGGCCGGGGAGAAGGTCACCGTCAGGATCGGCGAGGGGGAGGACGAGCCCGCCCTGCTCATCACCGACCTGCTCCCGCACCTCGCTCAGAACCAGATGAGGAAGACGGCTTCCGAGGTGGTCGAGGGGGAGCAGCTCAACCTCCTGATCGGCTCCGTGCCCCACGAGGACGACAAGGTCAAGGACAGGGTGAAGCTCGCGGTGATGAAGATCCTGAACGACAGGTACGGCATCACCGAGGACGACTTCGAGACCGCCGAGCTCTGCGCGGTGCCCGCGTTCATCCCCAGGGACATGGGGCTGGACCGCTCCATGATCGCCGCGTACGGCCAGGACGACAGCTCCTGCGCCTACGCCGAGTTCATGGCCGAGCTGGACACCAAGAGCCCGGAGTACACCACCGTCACCATCTTCGCCGACAAGGAGGAGACCGGGTCCGACGGAGTCACCGGCATGAGGTCCTTCTTCTTCAGGGACTTCCTGGAGGACCTGGCCCAGGACGAGGGGTGCGAGGTCAGGGACGTGCTGAGGAACTCCGTGTGCCTCTCCTGCGACGTCAGCGCCGGACTGGACCCCTCATGGCCCGAGGTCATGGAGAGGAACAACTGCTGCTACATGAACCGCGGACCGTGCCTCGCAAAGTACGACGGCTCCAGGGGCAAGTACAGCACCAACGACGCCTCCGCCGAGATGATGAGCTACGTGATCTCCATCTTCAGGGACGCCGGCGTCAGCTGGCAGATCGGCGAGCTCGGCAAGATCGACCAGGGAGGCGGCGGGACCATCGCGTCCGAGATCTCGGTGCACAGCATCGACACAGTGGACATCGGGGTCCCCGTGCTGTCCATGCACGCTCCGATCGAGGTGGTCGCGAAGGCCGACGTCTACATGCTGTACAAGGCCGTACGCGCCGTGTACGACAGCAAGAGGCCCAAGGACTTCTGATAAACACATAACGAGGGGGTCCGCCCCCTCATCCTTCTCACAGCTTCCTTCCGCAGTAGCGGCAGAACTCCGCGCCCTCCTCCGTCGGGGAGCCGCATTCAGGGCAGTAGCGCGCCGTGCCGTCGTACTCCCGGCGCTCGTCCGACCCGCCCAGCAGCGGGAACATGAACGGTATGAACAGGAAGAGGAACGGGAAGTGGAACCCCGTGTACCACCCCAGCGCCCTGGCCACCAAAGTGAAAATCGACAGCCCCAGCAGGATGAACAGGATGGCCAGCAGGACCTTCCGCCTGGTCGCGCGGTCCATCGCAGGCGTCTCCCGCAGACCCCGCACACCTTGTCGCCGGGGTTGATCGGCGACCCGCAGCGGGTGCAGTACCCGAAGCCGCTGCCGACGTCCTCCGGGAACTCTTTGAACGGCGAGGGCTCCGGCGCGGGTGCGGGCCCCTCCGCCTTCGGCTTCGGGTCGGTGGTGAGCAGCACCAGGCCCCCGGCGAGGAAGCCCATCCACGCGAAGATCCCCAGCGCGAAGAACGGGGACCAGAGGACCATCCCGACCACCATCAGGATGAAGGACACGGCCGCGAGGACCACCAGTATTGCGCCCAGCGCCTTCCTGCCGCCGGGCGTCATGCTATCCTCTTCCCGCAGACCCTGCAGTACCCGTAGTCGGTCTCCACCGACGAGCCGCAGTACGGGCAGTATCCGTACAGCGCCTCCGCGCTCCTGTCGGGATCCGGCATGTCGCTCGGAGGGAGGTCGGACGGGCGGTCCAGGGGGATACCGGGGCCGTCCTGTCCGGGGCGCTGCCTGAACGAGATGACCACCTGGCGCACCCCCAGGATCAGAAAGAACACGCCTACGGCGATGAACAACGCGCCGTACGGCATCGGGACCATGAGGGCAATCGACATCCACATAACGACGAATATTATGACGAAGACTCCTGTCAACGCCCCAACGAAGTTGAATTCAGCGGATGCCATGCTATCGCCCGGTGCATGCGCGCTGGAGTAGATAATCCCGACCCGGGGTCAGTCCGTCCCGTCGTCCAGGAACCAGTCGGTGGCATGCACGGCCCTGACGCCGTCGGGGACCTCCGGAAGGTCCGGATCCATGGTTATCAGCGTCATCCTGGTTCCGGACTCCATGTTCTTGAACGCCGCCAACTCGCGATCCAATGTCGACTGGTCTGACACCATGTAGGCCACCTGGATGAACTCGGGCTCCCCGTCCTCGTCCCATGCGGTGAAATCCACCTCATGCGAATTGAAGGACCCGATCGACACCTCGTAACCCCTGCGTACCAGTTCGATGTACACGGCCGACTCCAGCATCGCAGCGGGATTCTGCTCGAACTTCTTCAGCCTGACATTGCGGAGCCCTGTGTCCACGGGGTAGAACTTGGCCTTGGTGCTCAGGTGCTTCTTCCCGATGATGTCGTAGCTGTCGGCCTTGTAGAACAGATAGCTGCCGCAGAGCTCGCCAAGGTAGCGCTCTGTCGTCCTGGGGTCCCTGATGTACGAACCGCTCGTTATCGTCGATGTGGAGATCAGGCGCCCAGTGCTGGACATCATGAATCTCGTGATGTTGTCCAGGATCCCCTGTTCGAGTTCCACACGGGACCTGATGTCCTCGTTGACCACCGAATCGTACAGGGCCTTGAGGATGGCCTTGTTCTTCCTGGGCTGGTCATTCAGGTTGATTATCGGCATCCCGCCCCATTTCAGATACTGGTCCAGCCTCTGGGTGTACCCGTTCTCCCTGTCCTTGGGATACCTGTAAACGAATTCCTTGAAGGACAGGGGGAGCACGTGGATCTCCACATAGCGCCCTGTGATGTGCGTCGCGAGATCGGACGATGTCATCTGCGAGTTGGAGCCGGTCACGTAGAGGTTTGCCTTGAAACGCACCCTGGCCGTTTCCACTGCCCTTTCCCATCCCGGGACCAGCTGGACCTCGTCTATCAGCACGTAGGCGCCGTCTCCGCGGATGGATTCCTCGATGAGCTCGTACAGCATGCGCTCCGTGTCGATCACATACCTGTCGTCGTCGAGGTCGATGTAGACTATGTCCTTCTCATCCACATCATCATCGATGAGGGCCTGTCTGAACTGCCTCATGAGCTCCGACTTGCCGCTCCTGCGGACGCCCGTTATCACCTTGATGAGATCCACATTGGACCTGAAGCTGTGCAGCAGGTCCAGATATCTGGTGCGAGGGACGATACGGTGCTCCATGGTTGTTAATGAACATTTGTGTATTTGTATGTTGTGTTTTTATGGATTTCAATCCATTAAAATTATGGATTCAAATCCAAGAATAACTGGATTTGAATCCAAAACTGTACTGAACAGAGGATGCTGGACCTGCAAAGGATAATGTCGGGGCGACGGATACGCCCGCCCATGGATGCCGAAACCCTCCGGTCCGAAGCCGATTCTGTACGCGACAGCGACCCCGTCGGGGCCGCCAGGCTCTACGCCGAGGCCTCCGATCTCGGGAGCGCCGGCGCGTCGTCGTCGCTCGGGTACATGCACATGGTCGGAGAGGGCGTCCCCATGAATCTGGAGAAGGCCGCGCTCTACCTGCGCAGGGGAGCGGACGGCGGGGAGGTCAAGGCCATGGTCAACCTCGGCAACCTCATCATGGAGTCCGACCCCGCCGGCGCGCTGGAGCTCTTCGAGAGGGCGGGGGAGAACGGGAGCGTCTCCGGCATGAGGAACGCGGCGACGGTGCTGCGCACCGGCGCGGGGATGCCCGCTGACCCGGAGAGGGCCGTCATGTGGCTTTCCAGGGCGGCGGAGACGGACGTCGCCTCGATGGCCGTGCTCGCCCACATCCTGAGGACCGGCGAGGGCGTTCCAGCCGACAAGCCCCGCGCCGCGGAGCTCTACAGGAGGGCCGCCGAGGCCGGGGACGCGGACTCGATGTACGACCTGGCGATGATGCTCGACGCCGGAGACGGCATCCCGATGGACCGCGCCGAGGCGGAGCGCTGGTTCCGCGGATCAGCCGAACTCGGAGACAACGACGCCCGCCTGTGCCTCGGGGGGATCCTCTATGAGAAGTCAGACTTCGCGGGAGCCGAGTCCATGTTCGCCGACGCGGCGCTGGACGGCGACGTCAAGGGGATGTACAACCTGGCCCTGATGTACGCCGAGGGCGTGCTGGGCGAGAAGGACATGGCGAAGGCGGAGGAGTGGCTCGAGGCCGCGTCCGACGCGGGGTTCGCGTACGCTCAGACCATGCTCGGCACGATATACCTGGACAGGAACGACGTCGCCGACGCGGAGATTCTCATGAAAAAGGCCGCGGAGCAGAACGAGCCCACGGCCATGTACAACCTCGGCGCGCTGGCGCTTTCCGGGAGGATAAGGATGTCCGACCAGGACGCCATCGGCTATCTGATCAAAGCCGCGGAATCCGGCGTGGCCGAGGCCAGGGAGCTCCTCGTGTCCCTCTCGGGACAGGGGATGCTCTGATCACCAGTCGAGAAGCTCGGAGAGGCTCTCGATCTCGTACGTGCACGGTATGCCGTCCACGCTGAGCTCGTTGTGCCTGTTCACAATCGCGCAGTCTATCCCGAAGGCCTCCGATGCCAGGGAGTCGTTGGGGCTGTCGCCGATGTACAGCGCATCCTCCTTCGGGACGTCGAAGCGGGAGAACGCCAGCGCGATCGGATCGGGCTCCGGCTTGTGGCGCTCCGTGTCGTCCCATCCGACTATCGTCTCGGGGATGTCCTCCATCCCGCGGTCCGACAGCAGGGTCTCGATCTTGTAGGTCTTCTTGCCCGAGGCTATCCCGATGCGCTTGCCGCGGGCCTTCAGCTCCCTCAGGACCGACTCCGTCTCCGGGAACGGCACCGCGCCGCGGTACGCGTCCGAGTTGACCACGCTGTAGAACCTGCGGCAGAACTCTTCGTAGGCGTTCGGGTCGTTGGAGTATTTCTCGAAGACCTGGTCGATGTTCATCCCCAGGTACTTGGTGAACTGCGACGGATCGTACTCCACGCCGATGGCCGGCAGGGCGCAGCTCAGTATCGCGTCTATGCCCTGCCTGGTGTCGAACAGCGTGTTGTCGAAGTCGAAGATGTAGAGGCCGTACTCCCTCATTTGGTCCCCACGTAGATGTTGACCGCGCCGAAGCTCTTCACGTAGAACCTGGCGTCCTCGAAGCCGGCCTTCTTGAAGATGGCGACCATGTCCTCGCCGTAGGGGAAGCCCTCGATCGACGACGTGAGCCAGTCGTAGGCGGGCTGCTTCCCGTCGATGGCCTTGCCCTTGTCGTACTTGCGGCCCTTCTTCTTGATGCGGCGCATGTAGATGTCGTAGAAGTAGCGGACGACCTTGTTGTCGGGCTTGGACAGTTCGGCTACGACGACCCTGCCCCCGGGGACGAGCACCCTGTGCATCTCGCTGACGGCCTGCTGGATGTCCGTGACGTTGCGGAGCATGTACCCGGACGTGACCAGGGAGAAGGAATCGTCGGGGAACTCGAGGTCGAGCGCGTCGCCCACCCTCCACTCGATCTTCGAGGGGAGGTCCCTCTCGGCCTCCTTCTTCTCCGCCAGCTGGAGCATCCTCGGCGTGATGTCGACGCCGATGACCCTGCCGTCCGGCCCGGCGGTGTGGGCCACGTGGAACGCGATCTCCCCGGTCCCGGTGCCCACGTCGAGGCACCTCTTGCCGGAGATGTCCCCCGCCTTCCTCATCATGAACCTGTGCCAGCCCTGCACCATGTGCATGGACATGATCTCGTTCATCTCGTCGTAGTAGTCCGCGATCTCGGTGAACACGTCCTTGACGTACTCCTCCTTGCCCTCGAACTGGACGCCCTTCTTCAGCTCGTCCTCGGTCATCTCAGATCACCCCGATTGCGTAGTCCGCTATATACCCGATTACCAGAAGCACGCCGAAATGCCAGTTCATCCTGAACGCGAGGGGCACGAGCATGAAGGACGCGTGCTTGTCCTCCGGAGCCTGCTTCGAGTTCCTCCAGAGCACGTGCATGTCGTACAGCGCCAGGAAGGCCAGCGCGCAGGGCCACGGCGCGACGCCGGATACGATGAGCGCCGCCAGGATCGGGTAGGCCGCGGCGTTCTCTAAGAGGTACAGCCTCATCGCGCTCTCATAGGGCATCCTGCCGCAGAGCGTGCCGGCCCCGGCCTTCCGGTCCTCGTAGTAGTCGCGGGTCTCGTTGCCGCAGAGCACAGCGGTGATCAGGAACGCGTTGGGGATGCTCAGCAGGAGCACCTCCCAGGAGAACGGCTCCGCCAGGACGCAGTAGGTCCCAAGGGGCATCAGGATGCCCATCATCAGGAACACGGTCGCCTGGCCCATCCCGAGGTACTTGTACGACAGGCCGGTGGTGTACATCCCCGCGCCGGCCACGCCAAGCAGCCCGTACACCAGGATCTCCCACCCGCTGTACCATATGAACACCAGCCCGAGCAAGCACGTGACCCCCAGGCACCCTATGCCGGCCATCTTCACGTCGTGCGGCCTCAGCACGCCCGTGACGAGCTCGGGCGAGCGGGTCTCGTTCTCCACGGTGTCCGTACCGCGCTTGTAGTCCCCGTAGGTGTTCAGCAGGTTCGCCGCGGACTGTATGAGGCAGCCGGCCACCACGATGAGCAGGAACATCGCCCATCCGAGGGCGTCGAACGGCTGGTGCGCGTACGCGACCGCCCCGCCGATGAGCACCGGCACCACCGCGCCGTGCAGCGTCCACGGCCTGAACGCGTTCCACCATCCGGCCTTGACCGGTTTCACCTCTGGCATGCGCGGTGCAACGTTCATGGCGTTTAAATTATCATGCCAGGCATGCCAACCATTAAGACCCCGACGCCGTAGCGCGCCCCATGAAGGCCAAGGACCTGCTCATGAGCAGCGCGTTCATGCTGTCGCTCGCGCTCATAGTATCGCTTCTGACCAACTTCGCGGGGGTGTTCCCGGACCAGGTGTTCACCAGCTCCGTCCGGTCGAACCTCACCGTTCTGATCCTCGCGATAATGATGACCCTGTCCCTCTCCAGGTACTCGTTCAGGAACCTGGGTCCGAAGGGGAACGGCAAATCCATCGCCAGGGCCATCTTCATGGGGCTCATCCTCTCGTCGATCATCCCGCTCGTCGGGTACTTCCTGCTGAAGGACACCGAGTGGGGCACCGAGGCCGCCGGCCTGGTGTTCATCGCCGCCACCCCGTTCGCCGCGTCCGTCGCGCCGCTCACGTACATCCTGAGGGGCGACATGGAGCACGCCGCCAGGGGGACCATCTACGTGTACGTCGCGGCGCTGCTGTGGATCCCGTTCATCATCTGGCTCGGGCTGGGCGAGTCCGTGAGCATGACATCCGTCGCGATCACCGTCATCGAGATCATCGCGGTCCCGCTGCTGGTCTCCAGGCTGCTCACGAAGGTGAACATCTCCCGCGAGGCGCTGTCCGTCTTCCTGAACTGCTGCATATTCTTCCTGGTGTGGCTGTCCGTCAGCTCCACGTCCTTCCCCTCGAACGCCTGGATCCTCCTGGCGTTCATCGTGATCGCGGCGCTCAGGACGTTCTTCCTCGGCAACATGGTCGAGGTCGTCGAGAAGAGGGCCGGGATCCCCTGGGGCCAGAGGGTCGCGGACATCCTCATGACCTCCTACAAGAACAAGGGGATCGCCATCGCCATGTGCATGGCCGTCATGGCCCCGCTGGGCCTGGCGTCCACCGCCATGGTCGCCATCGCCACCTCGATCATCATCGAGATCTGCTGGGTGATCTTCATGGACTCCGTGCTCTTCAACAGGAAGAGGATGGAGAGGGAGCTCGCCGCAGAGGGCATCGCCGTCGAGTGACGCCCGCACGGCCGGGGGCCATCCCCCGGCCGTCGAAACCGCTTCGGAAACGCCCTTCCCCCGACGATGGCCAGACATCCGCGCCGACCCATCGCCTTTATGTACCAATTCGGATACCATTCCGATGGATCTCATTCTCAGGAAGTGCGAGCCCGCAGACCTCCCCGCGGTCACGGCAATATGGAACCGCGTGGTGATGGACGGGCAGGCCTTCCCCCAGATAGACCCCGTCGCCGACGACGAGGCGGAGGAGTTCTTCGGCTCGTTCTCGTACGTCGGCGTCGCCGAGTACGGCGGGAGGGTCGTCGGCATGTTCGAGGTGCGCCCCAACAACGTCGGGAGATGCGGGCACATCGGGAACGCCAGCTACGCGGTGGACCCGGAGTTCCGCGGACACCACGTGGGGACCGAGCTCGTCAAGGAATCACTGGTCCAGGCGAAGCGCCTGGGGTTCAGGATCATGCAGTTCAACGCCGTGGTCAAGGAGAATGCGAACGCCATCCACGTCTACGAGGGGCTCGGGTTCCACAGGGTCGGGGAGATCCCCGGCGGGTTCCGGAGCATCGACGGGACCTACAGGAGCATCTATGTCTACTACCGCGAACTCCGACGGCCGCTACGGCCGCATAATGATCCGGTCCTTCCTGGCCGGCATGGCGATATCGATAGGCTGCTGCGTGTACCTCTCGTGCGACGTGAAATGGGTCGGCGCCATCCTGTTCTCGGTCGGCCTCCTCACGGTCGTCGCCTTCGGGCTCGACCTCTACACCGGCAAGGTCGGCTACATCGTGGAGAACCCCCCGTCCTTCGTGAAGGACGTGCTGCTGATCATCGTGGGGAACTTCGTCGGCTGCCTGTTCGTCGGGCTCATGATGCCCTACGACGCCGCCCCGGCGCTCGTGGACGCGAAGCTGGACGTCGAGTGGTACAGGGTCATCTTCAAGGGCCTGATGTGCGGCATCCTGATGTTCATCGCGGTGGACTTCTACAAGCAGCGCAAGAGCTTCCTGGCGATCTTCTTCTGCGTCCCCGTGTTCATCCTCGCGGGGTTCGAGCACTCGATCGCCGACATGTTCTACTTCTGCTCAGCCGGCGTGTACACGCTGGACGCGCTGGTGTTCATCGTCCTGGTGATAATCGGCAACGCCATCGGCGGGATGCTGATCCCGTTCTGCAGGAAGTACATGTACGAGCCCCCTGCGGAGACCGCATGATCGGTCAGAGGAAGCGGACCGCAGTCCCCTGGGCGAGGTACTCCGTCGTGAGAATGGTGCTGTAGAGGCCGTCCGCTGCGGTGACCTGCGAGGTCGTGTGCCTCACGCACACCACGGCGTCGGCGCCAAGGGCCTCGGCCTCGCGGACCATCCCCTCCTCCGCGATCGCGTGGAGGAGCCTCAGCTTCTGCGGCGCGGACACGCGCTTCGAGCCCGTGACGTCGAAGCTGTCGAGGCCGCGCGTTCCCATCATCCTACCGAACTCGGCGGCGCCGTCGCGGGAGCGGACCCCGCAGTGGCCCAGGTCCCCGAAGGCGCATCCCATGACGGTCCCGAGGACCTCGAACTCCCTCCCGGGCACGTCCGGGGCGTTCGTCGTTATCATGGATGACGCCACGCGGGGCGCGGATATCAAACCGCGTAGCGGATTCTCACGGAGTGTTGCCTTCAGTCCCTGAGGCACGCCAGCGGGATCACGTGGACGCCGTCCGGACGGGTGAACGCATCGCCTGTCGGGACCACGACCGCCAGGAACGACGGCTTGCCCATGCGATCCGAATCTATCCTGTCGCGGACCCTCTTCAGACCCTTCGCCGCATCGTCTATCCAATCCTCCCCGAGCTTCACCTCGAAGAGCGCCCACCTTCCATCGTTCAGATGGACCACGGCATCCGCCTCCGCCCCGTCGGAATCACGGTAGTGGTAGACCTCGCCGCCGATGGCGCGGGCATATGCCCTGAGATCCCTGATCACCAGGGATTCGAACAGGAGACCGAAGGTAGCAGGCTCGTCCATCAGACCCTGCACCGTGGCGGCGAGGAAGTACGCAGAAACGGCCGGATCGCAGAAATGGACGGTAGGTGCCGTGCGTATCGTCGCCTTGGAACGAAGGTTCGGATTCCACGCCTGCATATCCTCCAACAGATGGATTCCGCGAAGGGCGCGGAGATACTCATCGACCGTATTCTCGGACACCGACGCCCCATCGGTCGATACGTCGCCGACAATCCCGTTTTTGGACAGGGGGGCCGACGTGCTCCTGGACAGGGACCTCAGGACCGCCCTCACCTTGTCGGAATCGCGCCTCCTGCCTCCGAATCCCGACATCTCCGCGTTGATGACACCTTCGCAGTAACCTTCCAGGATCAGCCTGGCGTCCGCCTCGTCCATGCCCAGCGACTCCGGCCACCCCCCGCGGATCGTGAGCGCGGCGATCTGCTTCAGAGTGGTGTCGGACGTCTCCAGACCTATGATGTCCCCATCGAAAAGACTCCTGAGGGACACGGAACCGGACGAATCCCCAGACTCGAACAAAGACATCGTCCCCATCCTCAGTGTGAATATACGCCCGGTTCCAGTATGCCTGGTGCCTTCGCCCGTGGCACTGCTGGATCCGGTAAGGATGTACAGGCCCTTCTCGGAACGCATATCGACACTGACGCGTACCGCATCCCATATCTGGGGGACTTCCTGCCACTCGTCGATCAGACGCGGATTGTCTCCCTTGAGGACCTCTGACGGCATGAGTATCGCCCTGTTGCGATTCCTTGCCCCGTAGTCGGGATCCTGCATGCTGATGGAGCTCTTGGCCAGACGGGCCGCCGTGGTGGTCTTGCCGCACCATTTCGGTCCGACGATGTAGACCGCCCCGAATACTCTGAGGCAATGCTCGAGCTTCGAGTCCACCAGCCTGGGCTTGTAATCCGGCATGATGAAGGGAATGAAAGTCTGGATTATTAATATTGAGGTTTTTGAGGATTTTTTATTGAGGTTTTTATGGAATAATTATTGAGGTTTTTGAGGAAATCATGGATGCCCCGCCGACGGGGGCATCAGTCCCTGAGGCAAGCCAGCGGGATCACGTGGACACCGTCCGGACGGGTGAATGCGGTCTTCGTGGCGGTCACGACCGCCAGGAACGACGGCTTGCCCATTCCCTTCGTGTCCACCTTCTCCGAGAGCTTCAGCAGGCTGTCCGCGCCTTCATCCACGCGATTGGACCCGAGCCTCACCTCGACCACCCCCCAACGTCCGTCGTTCAGATGGACCACGGCGTCCGCCTCCAGACCGTCGCTGTCGCGATAGTGATAGATCTCCCCGCCCATTCTCTGGGTATATGCCCTGAGGTCCCTGACGACCATTGATTCGAAAAGCAGCCCCAGGGTACCGAGATCGGAAAGAAGACTCTTGGACGAAGCTCCCATGAACGAAGCGGCGACCGCAGGGTCGCACAGGTGCACGATGTCGGTGGTGCGGGTAGAGGCCTTGGAGCGGAGATTGGGATTCCAGGCGTGGACCTCATCCAGAAGGTACATGCGCCGGAACGCCTTCAGATAGTCATCGAGTGTCTTTTCAGTGACAGTCGTCTTCCCGTGGGCCTCGATGTCCTTGATTATGTTTCTCTTCACCAGAGGTTCGGACACTGCCTTGGATAGGGATTGAAGGATCTCCTTGGCCCTATCGGGGTCGCGCCTCTTGTCCTCGAGTTCAGCGATGTCGGACTCCACGATGCGCTTGCAGTACGCGCGTACCGCCCTGAATGCCGCATCCTCGCTCTTCCCGATGGATTTGGGCCATCCGCCCCTCACCACAAGGTATGCCACGTCCTCCACTCCTTTGTCGGTGTGTCCGTAGATTTCCTTGGCGCCATCGAAAAGATCGCTCAGGGAAACTTCACCCGTCGAATCCCCCGACTCGTATAGGCTCATCGTGCCCATCTTGATCGTGGAGATGCGTCCTGCCCCAGAGTGCTGCATCTTGTCGCGATCGACAGAAGTGGATCTGGTGAGCAGATACAGGCCCGTCTCCCCTCTCGCATCCACGCTTCCCCTGACCGCGTCCCAGAGGGACGGGACCACCTGCCATTCGTCAATGAGCCTCGGATTGTCCCCCTTCAAAGCGAGAGCGGGGCTGGTTTCGGCCAGCAACCTGTTCTCTGCACCGGTCTCCGGATCCAACAGGAACATCTTGCTTTTGGCGATGGTAGATGCCGTTGTGGTTTTTCCGCACCACTTTGGTCCTTCGATGACTACTGCCCCGATAGCATCAAGCTCTTTTCTTATCTCATCGTCGATAATACGGGGCCTGTATTTCACCATGATTCTATGAATGCCTGGCTATTATTTAAATTCCAGGGTTTATGGACGTTTTACTCCAAACATTGTGGACATTTTACTCCCAGTACTATGCCATCAAATCCCGGTGTCGAGCATCCTCGCCTCGACGTACCCGCGCAGGCCGTCCGGCCCCATGCCCCTGCGTGACATCTTGGCCATGTCCCTCAGCGGGAGGTACTCGGCGTTGTCACCGAAGGCCGCCTCGTACAGCTCGCGGAGGCGCTCGTCCACGTTCGCCGAGGCGAACGCGCACTGCGTCTCGTTCCCCAGGCCGGAGTCGACCGGGTTAAACGCCGGGTTCGTAGCGAGCCAGGCGAACCCCACGCCGCGGAAGAAGCTCACGTCCGTCAGCGGGTACAGCACGCGGGTGAAGTCCATGACCTCGCCCTCCCTCTTCAGCGGCAGCCCCAGCATCAGGATCTCCCCGCGCATGTACTCGTGAACCGAGATCACGGCGGTGACCCTCACCCTGTAGCCGGCGCCCTCCAGGCCGGCGACGGTCTTGACGACAGCCTCGCCCACGTCCCGGTAGTCCTTCGCGGAGTTGGCGAAGCTCAGGCCGGCGTCTATGCACATGTGCAGCACGCGCGAGGGCACCCTCCTGCGGGTGACCATCCACATGTTCCTCGGGAGCCCGCTGAGATAAGACGGGACGCTCACGACGCCCCCGCATGTCCTCAGCTCGACCTTCCTGAGCCTCTCCCGCTCCGTGGCCTTGGCCTCGTCCGCGAACCTCCTGGCCTCCCTGGCCAGGCGGTCGTCGCGTATCCCGTGGAGGAGCCTGTCCCTCAGGTAGTCCCCGTCGGAGAAGCCGCTCCACTCCGGGTCGTAGGGCACCGCGCCGTGGAGGTAGTCGAACCTGGACAGCGGGGGCCACGCGGCCCTCGATTCCAGCGTGCGGAGCAGGTCCGCCGCGTCGGGGAACTCCTCCACCGTCACGGGGATATCCCTGTCCCCGTCCCCCACGGTCAGGCGCCTGGAGATCATTTACCGGAGCGTCTCCCTCAGGCCCGCGATGTACGCGTCCAGCGCGTCCGCGTAGCGGTTGGAGCATTCCATGCGCCTGCGGACGACCAGGAGCGTGTCCCTGGGCAGGGCGCACTTCACCAGCGCCATCTCCACCGCCATTGCCGGGCCGAACATCGGGTCCGCCGCGAGCTCGGCGAACTCGCGGATGCCGCGGTAGGTGAACAGCGCGTTGGTGACCCCGGATTCCTCGCAGGCGAGCCTCCACGCGTGGGCGAACTCGACGAGTTCGGAATCCCCGCCGGCGCACTCCATCTCGATGCCCTCGTCGTAGTCCACGCGCAGGTAGATCAGGCGGTCGCGTGTGGACGCGTCCAGCTGGTTCGCGGTCACGTACTCCTGGTCCGCCCCGGTGCCGGCGGTGTTCGCCGTGGCGACGAACAGGAAGTCCGGGTGGCGGTCGGTCTGGCCGACCCCCTCGATGTACATTATCGAGTTGGCGACGGGCGCGTTCATCGCGATAAGGGCCTCCGGCCCGGCGCGGTCGATCTCGTCCATCAGGCAGATTCCGCCGTCCATGAACGCCTCCGAGAAGGGCTTGCGGACGTAGCGCCCGTGGGCGTCCACGAAGCCGGTGATGTCGTAGGACATCTGGGGCGCGGTGCAGACGAACAGCCTCCTGCCGAGGACGCGGGCGGCGTCCTTGACCATCTCCGACTTCCCGGTCCCCGTGGGGCCGATGAGGCAGACGAACTTGCCCCTCCTCATCAGCTCGAGAAGAAGCGGGAACTCCTTCGGCACCAGGCGGCCGTCCTCGGTCCTGGGGCGCTCCGACTCGATCTCGGGGGGCTCGCCGTCGTCATCCTTCTTAGGAACCGGCTCGGGCCTCTCGCCCTCGTCCGGCTCCCCGTCGGTAGGAACCACGGCCTCCTCCCCGTCGCCGTCCTCTTCGGACTCCTGCGGGGCGCCTTCCGCGGAGACCTCGTCGGTCCCCTCGTCGCACATCTCCCTGCGGCCCTCCTCGTCCGGCCTGCCGTCCCCGGAGCCGCCGTCCCCGTCCTTCGAGGTCTCGGCGGTCCCGGAGGACGATTCCGCGCGCTCGGCGCGGAGGGGGCGGAGCTGCGGGGTCCCGTGGGTGCGGTAGTAGCGCCCGATGATGCGGTCCGCCAGGACGTCCATCGCGGGCCACGGCTCGGCGAGCACGTCGGCGTACTCCGCGATGGCGACGACCGCCTGCGACATGTCGGTCTCGCCGCACAGCTGCATCTTTATCCACACGCCCTCGGCGAGCTTGGCGCACCTGAAGCCGTTGGAGATGCAGACGTCCGCCTCGTCCGACGGGACGATCCCCAGCTCCTCCAGCCTGGAGGATACGGCGCGGGAGACGTCCTCCCCCGGGAACATCATTCCCCCGCCCCCGTGAAGGCACAATCTGATGACACGGGCGTCTAATCGGCAGGGGCTAGAAAAATGGATTACCACGGACGCGCCTGCGTGAACCCGTGTTTACCCCGGGGCGGGCTGGACCGAAGGGGGTTGCGAACTCATACGGGAGAGCCGGAAACCGGCCTCCGACGCCGGATTCGCGGAAGAAGCCGATCTTACCGCCGTGCAATTCGCGTTCCTAAGCAACACTTCTTAAGACATGACCCGTCTCAGCTATATACAAATCTGTTAAATGTTAGAAATACCCGAGACACAATCGGGTTCGAGGGACAGAAATGAACAACACCGGGGAAGACATGAAGCA
Source organism: Thermoplasmata archaeon (assembly GCA_030539515.1). Taxonomy (GTDB): domain Archaea; phylum Thermoplasmatota; class Thermoplasmata; order Methanomassiliicoccales; family Methanomethylophilaceae; genus Methanoprimaticola. The sequence continues at coordinate 3,289 of JAUNXZ010000006.1, read as the reverse complement.
CGGAAGAGAATACCTTGAGAGCCTCGGAGACGAGGTGTGGAGATACGACTGGGGATTCGTCGTCAGCGACGGGGAGATGGCGGCGTTCTGGCTCCCCACGTCCGACGACCCCGCCGGGTACAACGACGGCGGGAACTGGACCGGCTGGACCACCTCCGCGCTCAGGCGCACGGAGGAGCTCGAGCGCATGCTGGCGGACGGCGTGGACCCGACCGGGAAATGCCACGACATCAACGGCAGGCTGATGGGGCGCAGCCACTCGATCCCCATCAACGACAGGGGCGAGCCCCTGAGCTACGTCGTCACCGAGACCCTGACCGACGGCGTGAAGACCACGGCGGTGGACCGCTTCTACCTCACCGCGGGCGAGGCCGTCGCGGCGGCCGCGGACATCCTGGGGAAGGACCTCTCGGAGGGCCACGACGGGGTGTCCGTCAGGATCGGCTACGACGAGAGCCTGAGGTACAGCGGCGGAGGGAAGCTGTCGGAGATGCCAGACGGCCACGTTTTCGACGTCAGCGTGCCCGGCAGGGCCGACCTCTGAACCCCTTCAGGGGAGAAACGACGGGACGCGCGTTTACGCGCGCCCCGCGAGACCGCCGGCCCCCCAGACGACGACGTCCGGACGGGGCCGGCCGTCTCCCAAGCATTCTGCACGGAGCGCCGGAGACGGCGCGCGATTGAACTCCGACGGACGACCATGGATCGTCTTGGAGGAAGAACGGGAAGGACCGCGAGAGGCGGCCTGAACGAGTTGAATTTTGGAGAAGAGTGAGTGGTCCCCTTGAGATTCGAACTCAAGACCTCCCGGTTATCAGCCGGGCGCTCCAACCAGGCTAAGCTAGGGGACCGCAAACCCCAGGATATAGAGCTACCATATAAACCTTATCTCTCCGTCGATTGTCTGCTGGCACCCCCTATTTATCTACACGCACCCCAATCGCCCGCGCATGGAAGACGACGCGTACAGGGAAGGGGGACCCCTTCTCCCCAGGCAGCTCACGTACATCCTCGCGGCGGTCCTCATCGCCACACTGGGATGCATGGCATACATGGAGCTGGCCACAGACGCGGCCATGCCGGGATGGACCATCCCCGTGTCCGCGGTCGTCTTCGCCATGGTGATCGCCTTCGCATGGGTCGCCAGGCTCGACGTGGAGGTCTCCGACGCCGGAATCGAGATGAGGCACCTGTTCAGGACCGTCTCGTTCCCCAGGGACGAGATCCTCGACAAGCGCGTGGGCGACCTGGACCAGATCAAGAACTTCGCCACCTGGAACCTCAAGGGCGTGAAGCACAGGCTCTACTCCCGCGTCGGTGAGGAGGGCGGGGTGGCCGTCAAGCTCAAGGGGAAGAGGGTCGCCGTCATCTCCTCGGCCGACCCGGAGGCGATGTTCGCCAGGGTGCCCCTTGAGATCAGGGAGGACGAGTGAGATGCCCAACGTGACTTTCCACTGGATGAGGGTTCAGACCTTCTGCTACGCGACCGAGAGGAAGGAGCTCCTGGAGGAGACCATGGAGACCCTGCTCGGCGATGCCGACGAGTACACTGAGGACGAGTCCGTGGGCGAGCACGGCAACGTGATGACCATCCTCGAGGCGAGGCTCACCCACCAGAGGCAGTACCGCGGGCTCTTCGGGAACCTCGGGCCGGAGGTGTGCTCCTGGATCCTCGAGGACATGGACAACCGCCTGGACGACGACTGCGTGTTCTACATGAGGCTGGACAAGCAGAAGGCCGTGCAGGGCGTGTACGAGCCGGCGCACCACGGCGACGTGATAGCGATAACCGGCAAGGTGCAGGCGCACCCTGCCAGGAAGGAGGTTGCCGCCAGGGTCCTCTCGGAGTTCCTGGCGGGTTTGGATCATTCCGGGGAGTCCTCCCCGGCTTCGCCGGAGTCCTCGGGCTGAGGCTGCTCCTCGGGCTTCCTGTAGAAGACGCACTCCACCGCCCTGCGGCCCTTGACCGACTTGACGGTGATGTCGACCCCTCCGACGGAGACCGTGTCCCCGCGGGCGGGCGCGCGGTTGAGCCTGTAGAAGACGTACCCCATCACGGAGTAGTCCTCGTACTCGCCGGGGTCGAAGTCCCCTCCGACCTTCTCCATGGCGTCGTAGATGTTCGCGGTGCCCTTGACGAGCCAGGAGCCGTCCTGCTGGGGGGCCACGTCCTGCTGTATGACGTCGCTCTCGTCCCATATCTCGCCGACCAGCTCCTCGAGGATGTCCTCCAGGGTCACGATGCCCATGGTCCCGCCGTACGAGTCGAGCACGACGGCTATGTGCACCTTGGTCTTCTGGAAGTCGTTGAAAATCGCGGCGATGCTCATGGTCTCCGGCACGTACTTGACCGGCTTGACGATGTCCCTGATCTCGAACCCGTCCCCGTTGAAGGTGCGGGAGTAGTACTCCTTGGAGTAGACGACGCCCACGATGTTGTCGATGCTGCCGTCGAACACCGGGATCCTGGAGAACCCGGTGTCGGTGATGATCCTCCCGGCCTCCTGGACCGTGGACCTGACGTCCATTGCGACGACGTCCATCCTGGGGACGTAGACCTCGGACACGGGGGTGTCGTCGAAGCGGATGGCGGACTTGATCAGCTCGCCCTCCACCTTCTCGATGACCCCGTCGTCCTGGATCTCGTCGATCATGACCTCGAGCTCGTCCTCCGTCATGGTGACGGAGTCCTCGCCGCCGGCCCTGTCGCCGATGGCGCTGGTGAGCTTCCCGAACATCCACGAGAGCGGGGTGAACACGACCTCGACGGCGTAGACGACGCTGACGATCCTGAGGACGTACTTCTCGGGGCGCCTCTTGGCGAGGGTCTTGGGGGTGATCTCGCCGAAGGTCAGGACCAGGAGGGTCATGACCACGGTGGAGACCACGGAGCCGGTGGCCTCGCCGAGCAGCACCGCGAACACGATGGTCGCGATGGTGGTGGCGCCGATGTTGACCAGGTTGTTCCCGATCAGGATGGTCGTGAGGAACTTGTCGTAGTTCTCGAGGATCCTCACGGCCTTCTCGGCCCTCTTGTCCCCGTCCTTGGCCATCTTCTTGAGACGGACCTGGCTGACGCTCGTGAAAGCGGTCTCGGACATGGAGAAGAATGCGGAGCAGGCCAGAAGCAGTGCGATGATAACGATGTACGCGATGGTCAGAGGGTCCACTTAGATGCACACTCCGACGGCGTGGTATTTCGAACCAATTCAATCAATCCGTGCATTCCGATTCGGTCCTTTTAGCATATAAGGGTATCGTTCGTGCCCGCGTGAGCCCCGCATAATCC
>JAUNXZ010000083.1 GCA_030539515.1 Thermoplasmata archaeon | reverse complement strand
GGCGTCCAGCCCTTACTATTACAAATCAGTTGCTGATGTTTTCGCGTGCCACGCCTCGTTGCGCTCGTGCGATATCTCGCGGCGGATCCATATCGCGGCGATTATCCCGGCGTACTCCAGCACCCAGAACGCCTTCAGGATCACCATCGGCGTGACGATCCAGAACAGCTCGGTGTCGAACCACTCCACCATGGACACCACGGTGTCGATGCCGATGATGTCCGTGAACCCGCCCAGGGACATGAGGTTGACCGCCCCGGAGGACATGGCGAACACCGGCACGCCTATCATCAGCAGCGTCAGCGGCAGCTTGTACCGCGCGTCCTCGGTGACGTACTGGATGACCAGGAACGGCGCCAGGAGGACCAGGTACTGGGCGTTGGCCGGGAACAGGAACACCACGGCTATGCACAACATGACGAGGGACAGGAGGTGCCCGTCCAGGTCGTCCATGTGCGACATGTACATCCTGTGCCCGAGGTACACCGAGGCGACCAGGATGACCGCGTAGAGCACCATGGTCGCGATGCTCAGGATGTCCCCGAACGCGCCTCCCATGTCGGACGCCCTGGACGTGAGGAACGACAGGCTCTCGTCCAGCGTCCCCTCGAACACCTGGGGGACGAAGACGATGGCTGCGAGGATCAGCGCCCCCGCGGCCGCCTCCAGGACGCGGCGGACGCCCGTCCCGTCGTACCTGTGCTTCACGAGGATGTACGCGATGAGGACGAACACCAGGAACCCCGGGAACATCTTCAGGAGCACCGCGCACGCGAAGCACATCCCTCCGAGGAAGCACCTGTCCCTCATGAACAGCATGACGGCCAGGACGGTGAACAGCGTCCCGATGGTGTCGAACATGCCCTGGCAGCTGCTCGCGGTGATGACGAACGTGCACAGGAAGGACAGCGCGAACGCGAGGTTGGCCTTGTTCCGGTCGTCGGTGCGGTCCATGACGATGCGCCACACCAGGTAGGACACGGCGAGGTCGCAGACGAACAGGGCGGCCTTGACCATCATCGCCAGCGCCACGGACGGGACGATGGTCGTCGCCACGGTCTCCCCGTTCTCGACCACGAGGGTCTCCACCAGGCGCTGCCCGAGGTCGGATACGCCGAACGGCTCGCCGATCAGGTCGATGACCGCAAGCAGGTACCCCCAGATGGGCGCGTAGTTGTACCCCCCGAGGTCGTAGAGGCCGCCCCCGGCCTCGATGTTCGCGATGGTAAGCGCCCAGCTCTGGACGTCGTCCGGGTAGGTGAACAGCACCCCGAGTACGATCCTCGCGGCCAGCCCCACGGCTATCACTATGGCCGTGTACCAGCAGAGGAAGCCGTTCCCGGAGCGCATCCCATCACCGTTCAGAGGTCGAAGTGCTTCCCGTAGACCGGGTAGTACCCGCCGAGGTAGACGTAGGCGGACAGGTCGTTGCCGACCGCCTCGATCGTGTCGGTCACGGTGCCGCGGGTGACCGTCCCCGTCTCCACGGCCACTAGCTCGGACTCGGGGCCGATGCCCGCGGCGATGACCTGGGCCATGTCGTAGCGCTGGTAGTCGGAGTAGTCGCCCCCGAACACGAAGACCGCGCCGGACCCGCACTGGACCGCCACGATGCTGGCGTACCCGGAGTTCTGGTATCCCATCGCCAGGCAGCTCCTGGAGGTCACCATCGACGGGGACACGCCGTACTTCACGTTGTTGTTGGAGAGGGAGAGCGCGGAGCGGTACCCGTTGCCGGAGTACTCCTCGTACGCCCTCGCCAGCGAATCGTCTGTGTTGAGGCAGTCGGAGCCGAGGAAGAGCGACTGGTAGTCGGTCTCCACCGCCACGACCCCTTCCGTGGTGGCGTACTCGCTCCCGATCGTGTTCCCGGCCCAGTACAGGCTGCCGCCGGACTCTATCCACTGTAGGATGAGGTCCCCGGAGTTCCCGGTGTACACGGTGTCGGGGAGGGCGCCGTTCAGGCACACGAGCCCGATCCCGGCGGACGAGCCGGATGCGACGCAGGCGGAGAGCACGTCGGCCAGCCCCCCGGCGTTCACGTAGGTGACGTCGGTCACGCCGCGGTACTCCAGAAGCTGGACCAGTTGCTGCAGGTAGTAGGACTGGGTGAGCGCAGGGGCGCCGACGTCGGCCGCCACCTTCTCCACGTCCGAGGCGTAGGTCTCGTCGTAGTAGAGGTAGAGCTTCGTCACCTTGGCGTACCCGTTGCTGTCGCTCACGACGACCGAGTAGTTCTTGGAGCCGTCCGCGGAGACCGTGTAGGTTATGACGCCGTCGGCCTCGGACGCGCTCGCCGAGTAGTCGGTGTAGTCCGAGGTGTAAACGACCACCTCGCCGATCAGGATGATCGCCAGCATCGCGACTGCTATCGCGACGACTGCCCTGTCCGAACGCTTCTCACTCAACATCCCACCTCCTTATCCTGCTCAGGGCCGCCGCTAGCCGCGGCCACCTCCTCTCCACGACCTTGTCGTACCATATGAGCGGTATCAGTATGAATCCTGCGTACTCCATGACCTGCCCGACGTTGCAGATGTAGCCCGCGACGTTCCCTCCGAGGAGCTCCGTGTGCAGGATGTCCGCGACGGAGACGATCCAGTCGGCGGACACCAGGTTCATGTACGCCGACGCGCCGTCCAGCAGGAGCACGTTGTTGTTCGCCACCGCGGATATGATGCTCCCCGCGCAGATGATGATGTACGGGAGCCGCATCCTGCCGTCGTACCCGAGCATGACCATGATCAGGAACGGCAGCATCACCAGCATGTACTGGGGGGTGGCGGACATGAACATCGCCGCCGTCAGGGCCAGGAACGAGTAGACCAGGAGGTCCCTGTCCGCGTCCTCCGGGCTCGACTTGAACATCAGCCTGCCGAAGACAACCATGCCGATCAGCGCTATGGCGATGACCGCGTAGTTGAACAGCGCGACGTACCACTCCTCCTGCATGTCGCCGGCGCGGCCGGTGACGAACGACAGGCTCGTGGCGACGTCCCCGCTCATGATTATCGGGATGTACATAACCGCGGTCACCAGGGCCGCCCCGATCACGGACGCGAGCACGCGCCTCACGCCGGTGCCGTCGTCCCTGTGCTTCACCAGGATGTACGCCACCAGCACGAGTATCGTGAACGCCGGGAAGAACTTCAGCATGACCCCGGCGGCGAACGTCATCCCGGCCAGCAGGTCCCTGTCCTTCCGGATCAGGACGAACGTGAGCATCATGAACAGCGCCGAGAAGGAGTCGAACTGCGCCTGCACCCCCGACATGTAGATCAGGGTGGGGCAGAACAGCCACAGGGCCAGGCCGAACACGGCCTTGCGCTGGCTCCCGAACTCGTCGCGCACGAACCTGTAGAGCAGGTACCCGGTGGCCAGGTCGGCCAGCATGATCGGGATCTTCATGCAGAACGCGAACGAGAGCGTCACGGTGGTCGCGGTGTGGAACCTGAACGCCAGGTCCTCCACCGCCAGCAGGTCCACGAACCTGGACCCGAAGTCCCCCACGTTGAGGAACGTGTCCATGACGAGGGAGACGAACCCGAGGATGTACCCCCACGTGGGGGTGTAGTAGTACGCGTCGACGTCGTACAGGCCGTCCCCGGTCTGGAAGTTCTCGATGATCTGCGCCCAGTGGAAGATGTCGTAGTCGTAGGTCAGCAGCGGCATCAGGACGAGCCTGACGACGATCGCCGCGATGGCCACGAGGACGGCCGGGTGCGTGATGAACCTCCTGAGAGAGTCTGCCGACGCCATCGTCCGTCCGTAGCGAATGCCCCTATTTAACGGTGAGACGGAGGTGCTCAGGAACCGTTCGAGACATCCAGCAGGAGCTCCTCGAGCCTGCCGATGTGCCGGTCCCAGGTGAACGTCTCCGCCTGCGCCCTGGCCAGGCGCCCCTTCTCGGCGCGCATGCCGTCGTCGGAGAGCATCGAGTTCACCGCGTCCGCGATCGCCCTCGGGTCCCGGGGCGGGACCGCCACGCCGCCGTCGCCCACGGTCTCCGGGAGGCCGTTCACGTCCGAGTAGACCAGCGGCTTCCCGTGGGACATGACCTCCAGAGCCGCGAGCCCGAAGGACTCGAACAGCGACGGCATGACGAACAGCCTGCAGGTGTCGATGAGGCGGTTCTTCTCCTCCTCGGAGACGTACCCGCGCATCTCGACCTTCCTATCGAGGCCGAGCTTCGATATCTGCTTCCTCAGGCGCTTGTCCTCCGGGCCCTTGCCGCACATGACCAGCCTGCAGTCTATGTCCGGCATGGCGTCTATCAGGTGCTCCAGGCCCTTCGTCCCCACGAGCCTCCCCAGGGACAGGATGAAGTCGCCCTCCGGCAGGTCCCGGGGCTCCGGCATGTCCATGCAGGTCGGGATCGTGACCGTCCTCGACTCGGGGATGCCCCTGCGGGTGAGGTCGTCCCTGACGTGGTCGCTGACGCATATGATGCGGTCGAACGTGTCGAGGGTGGAGCGGAAGGAGTTGTCGTTGATCTCGGACAGCTTCGCCTGGATGCCGACGCCCTCGCCCCACATGTTGTGGTACGTGAACACCTTGCGCCCGTCGTACCTCTTCAGGTCCTTGTTGTAGGACGGCGCCCAGCGGTAGTTGTAGTTCACCACGTCGGCGTCCATGGAGTCCAGCGCCTCCAGCACGCCCTTCGACGAGATGTAGGGCGGGTTGTACAGGTTGATCAGGCGGGACGGGAGGCGGACGATGCGGTATCCGTCGGGGGTCCTCTCCTCCTCGGGCGTGTCCGGCAGCCTCCCGGTGAGTATCGTCACGTCGTGGCCCCTGGCGGCCAGGAGCCTCGCCGTGTCGTGCATGCGGGTCTCGATCCCGCCGTAGTGCGGGTAGAAGTACGGGTTGACGTCGACGAACCTCATTCCAGTCCCTCCTTCCTCTTCCTGTAGATGGACAGCGCGAAGCTGATTATGATGACCGCGAAGATGAACACCAGGGTGACGTGCTGGGAGATGTCCGACCCCAGGTAGGTGCTGAAGAACCCGCTGGCCAGCAGGATGACGCCGTACTTCACGACGCAGCCGATGACGATGTACAGGGCGCACTTGGCCCTGTCCCACCTGTCGATCATGGCGATGAACGCGCCCAGGAACGGGATCATGGGCGCCACCCTGTTCAGCAGGATTATCCGCTCGTCGCTGAACGCCAGGAAGTCGACGTACTTGTTCGCGATCCTCGAGATCCTCTCGGGCACCCGCACCTTCGAGACGATGAAGTACAGCGAGAACACGCCGACGAGCTCCGCGAGTATGGCCACCCCCAGCAGGAGCAGCCCGAACTCCCATGAATGGCCGTCGTAGGCCAGGACCATGAACAGCTCCGGCAGCGTGGGGAACAGCAGCGCGTCTATCAGGAACAGCAGGAAGATGCAGATGACGACGCCCTCGTCGCCCATGCCCGAGAACAGGCCGAACAGGGTCTCGGTGATGCTCATCGGGACGACCTCTCGGCTCTCGTCTTCCTCGCGAGCTCGTACGCCTCGACGTACAGCTCGGCAGACCTCTCGCGGGAGTTCGCCAGCGCGGTCGCCAGCGACGCCTCGCGCACACCTTCGGGCGCGGAGAACGCCTTCTCCATGGCGGCGGCGCAGCCCTCCTCGTCGTCGAAGAGGTACCCGTTCTCGCCGTCGCGGATTATCTCTGCGAAGGCCCTGCCGTTGCGGCAGGCCACCGGTTTGCCGGACGCCATCGCCTCCAGGATGGACAGCCCCTGCGTCTCGAACTTGGACGCGGACACCGCGATGTCCGCGGCGTTGTAGTACACGGGGAGCTCCTCGTCGGGGACGAACCCGGCGAAGACGACCTTGTCGCGAAGGCCGAGCTCGTCGACCAGCGCCTCGATGTCGTCCTTGGCGGGGCCCCTGCCCGCCACCAGCAGGACCGCGTCCACGCGCGCCATGGCGCGGACGACCATGTCCAGCTCCTTCTCGTAGGATATGCGGCCCACGTGGATCGCCACGCGCCTGCCGACCAGGCCGTGCCTCTCCCTGACGGAGTCCGCGGGGATCCCGGGGTGGAAGTGGGCGGTGTCCGTCCCCGTGGGGACGGTCATCAGGTTCCTGCACACGGCGCCCCTGGACTCCAGCTCGGCCCCGATGCAGGCGGTCGGCGTCACCACGACGTCGATGCGCTTCAGGACCTGCCTGAGGTACTTCCAGATGAGCTTCTCCATGGTCTCGGGAGGCAGCTTGACCGGCGAGTAGTACTTCGCCGCGTCGTCCACCATCGTGTGGAACGTCAT
>JAUNXZ010000005.1 GCA_030539515.1 Thermoplasmata archaeon | reverse complement strand
AGGACGACTACCTGTGGCTCCTGCTGTTCTGCCTGCTGACCCTCATGCTGACCGCCGGCTACTACCTGTGGTCCATGCAGAGGACCCTGTTCGGCCCCGAGACCACCAAGATCGACCTGGAGCACGTCCACGACATCAGCAAGCCGGAGTTCGCCGCGCTCGCCGTCCTGACGGTCCTGGTCGCAGCCTTCGGTGTCTGGCCCGACGGTGCCCTGACCTTCATCGACCCGTACGTGGACACACTTCTGTCCGCCCTGTACACGGGGGTGCTGTGATGTTCGTAGCTGACATATTCGGAGAGTACGCGGCGATCGCGCCCATCATCCTGATGCTCGTGGCCGCGCTCATCATACCCGCGGTGCACATCTTCGGCAAGAAGAGGACGGCCACCTGGGCCGTCGCCCTGGCGTTCACCGTCGTGTCGCTGCTGATCAACCTGTACATGCTGGTGGAGGAGTTCACCGGAACGACCCTCGGCATGTACGAGTACAACGCCTACACGGGACTGATGGTCCTGCTGTTCCAGATCGTGCTGTTCCTGGCCATCCTGGTCTCCAACGCGAGCACCGAGACGACCAGGCTCCACGTCGGAGCGTACTACGCCCTGATCATCGGCGCCACCACCGGTATGATGTTCGTCGCCGGGTCCTCGGACCTGCTGACCATCTTCGTGGGCGTCGAGCTCACCAGCATCTCGTCCTACGCGCTGGTCACCATGAAGAGGAACGACTCCAGGGCCGCCGAGGCCGGAGTCAAGTACGTCATCATCGGAGGCCTGTCCACCGCGCTGACCATCTACGGTATCTCGATGATCTACGGACTCACCGGGACCACCGACATCGCGTCCATCGCCGCCACCACGAGCGTCACCGGCATGAGCTGGATCCTCGCGGTCGGCCTGGTCTGCATGGTCGCCGGATACGGCTTCAAGATCGCCGCGGTGCCCTTCCACATGTGGGCGCCCGATGTGTACGAGGGATCGTCCACCCCCGTCTCCATGTTCCTGGCAACGGGATCCAAGAAGATGGGTCTGAGCGTGTTCTTCCAGATCTTCCTGGTGCTGTTCGTCTCCGGAACCGCGCTGAGCTCGATCTGCGGAGAGGAGGTCCAGTACCTCTTCGCCATCATCGCGGCCTTCACCATGACGGTCGGAAACGTCGTCGCGATCGCCCAGGGCAACATCAAGAGGATGCTCGCCTACTCGTCCATCGCGCAGGCGGGTTACATCCTGATCGCCCTGGCCGTCATGAGCGAGTACGCGCTCTCCGCCGGACTGTTCCACATGTTCACCCACGTGTTCATGAAGGGCGGAGCGTTCCTCATCGTGGGAGCCCTCATCTGCGTCGGCGTCGGCGAGAAGATCTCGGACTACAAGGGACTGGCAAAGAGGTCGCCCTTCCTGGCGGCAGCGATGCTGTTCTTCCTGTTCTCCCTGGCGGGTATCCCGCCGCTGGCAGGATTCACCTCGAAGTTCTTCCTGTTCAACGCCGCCATCGGCGGTGTGGACGGAGTGACCTCCCAGTGGGTCTGGCTGGCGTTCATCGCCATCCTCAACTCGGCCATCTCGCTGTACTACTACGCGAGGGTCGTGAAGGCGATGTACATCGAGAAGGGAACGACCGAGGACAAGATCAAGATCCCCAAGCCCTTCCTGGCCGCGATCGTGATCTGCCTGGTGTTCGTCGTCGTCCTGGGTGTCTACCCCCAGCTCATCTTCGACTACTGCGAGATGGCCGCCGCAGCCCTCCTGGGCTGAGCGCCATACTCCAAACCACTTCCCAAACCACTTCCAAACCCTTTCGGCTTCTGAATTTCCGGTGCGCTGGCACCGCCGTTCCGCGGGTACAATCCCTTAAGTACCGCACGCACATGTAGGCGCGATATGTCCGAGCCTTGGCATTCATGCATCGACGATGAGCTCCAGCTCGTGGAGGACCTGATGGACAGGGACCTCCAGTCCGACAACCCGGAACTCTCCGAGATGTGCCGCTACGTCGTCGGCGCGGGCGGGAAGCGCCTCAGGCCCTCCATCTGCATCCTGTCGTACTACGCGTGCGGAGGGACGGACCCGGAGAAGCCCGCCAAGATCGGCGCGGGGTTCGAGATCATCCATTCCGCCACGCTGGTCCACGACGACATCAACGACCAGGGCGAGGTCAGGCGCGGCAGGAAGACCCTGCACCGCGAGTACACCATCAGCAAGGCGATCATCGCCGGGGACTTCATGTTCGCCATGGGCTTCAGGCTCCTGGCGTCCGCCGCTCCGCAGATCGTCGACTACATCGTCGAGGCCTCGGCGTCGATGGGTGCGGGCGAGTTCATACAGAAGGACTTCGAGCACCGCGCGTCGGTCACCGAGGACGACTATCTCAGGATCATCGTCGACAAGACCGGCAAGCTCTTCGAGGCGTCCGCCCGCTCCGGCGCGGCGGTCGCGGGAGCCGAGGCGGCCCACATGGAGGCCGTGGGCGAGTACGCCCTCGGGCTCGGAACCGCGTTCCAGATCGTGGACGACACGCTGGACGTCACGGGCGACCCGCACAAGACCGGCAAGGCCGTCGGAACGGACATGATCGAGGGCAAGCCCACCCTCCCCGTCATATACGCGATGGAGGACCCCGTCGTGGGGCCGTCCATCCGCGAGATCTTCGAGAAGGAGGTCCCCACCATGGACGACGTGCACCGCGCCCTGGAGCTCATCCAGAGGACGGACGCGGTCGACAGGTGCCTCGCCAAGGCGTCCGCCATGGTCGATTCCATCATATCGGCGCTGGACCCCCTCCCCGCATCCAAATACAAGGATGCCCTTCTGGACCTCGCGGGCTACGTGGTCCGCCGCGAGAGGTGACACCAATGGACAGCGTCGACATCCTGGTGGTAGGCTCCGGTCCCGCCGGAAGCACCACCGCAAGGTTCGCCGCCGAGAGCGGCGCATCCGTCCTATTCATCGAGAGGCGCGCCGAGGTCGGCGTGCCCGTCAGGTGCGGGGAGTTCATGCCCGGCATCTCCGAGATACGCGACATGTTCCCCAACCTGGAGGACGCCGAGTCGCTCTTCGCCGTCCCGGACTCGCTCCAGTGCAGGCACATCGAGGGGATCAAGCTCATCGACCCCAAGGACAAGGTCACGCTTCTGGACTTCGACGGGTACACCACGGACAGGGACCGCTTCGACCAGTACCTGGCGGGACTCGCCCAGGAGGCCGGCGCCGTGTTCGAGAACCGCCGTATGTTCGAGTCCATCGAGGGCGACGTGGCGAAGACGACCAAGGGCGACATCCGCTTCAAGGTCATCGTCGGCGCCGACGGGCCCAGCTCCCGCGTGGCGAGGAGCCTGGGGCTGGCGAAGAACAGCAACCCGTACCCGGCGGTCACCGCGCAGGTCAAGGGCGACTTCGAGCCCTACACGTACATGTACTTCGGGGACATCGCGCCCGGCGCCTACAGCTGGATCATCCCGAAGGACGGCCGCGCCAACGTGGGCGTGGGATTCTCGCCGAAGTTCGCCTCCGGCAGCCTGTCCGAGTACTTCGACAAGTTCGCTGAGAAGCGCGGGTTCTCCGAGCACTCCAAGCTCGAGGGGAAGTTCGTGCCGAGCGAGGGACCCATCGCGAGGACCGTCGCCGGCAACGGCATGGTCGTGGGCGACGCCGCCGGCCAGGTCATCTCCGTCAACGGAGGGGGGATCCCCCTGGCGATGATCGCCGGCAGGATCTGCGGGCGCACCGCGGCGGACAACATCTCGTCCGGGTCGCCGCTCCAGAGCTACGAGACGGAGTGGCGCAGGATCATGGAGAAGCCCCTGAAGACCGCGGCCTTCAACAAGAAGCTGGCCGACACGTTCGCGTTCAGGTCCGAGAGGAGCACCGCCCTCTGCATGGGCATCCTCGGGCAGCGCAGGATGGGCAACCTCATCCGCTGCAAGCGCATCTTCCCGTGATCGCTTGCGCCTGCAGGCCTTGAGGCCGGAGCCGCACACCGGGCACTCCGGCATGGTCTCCTTGTACCACTTGCCGCAGCCGAGGCACCTGTAGTTCCACTTGGAGACCTTCCTGATGCCGGCGGTCCCGACCGCGCGGAACTCCAGGCCCATGACGCGCGCCACGTTCTGTATGGAGTAGTCGTCCGAGAGGATGGTCCCGTCCACGTCCAGGGCGAGAGCGAGCACCGTGCGGTCCACGGGGGAGAGCCTCCCGTCGTCCCCGGTCCTTTTAGCGGCCTCCTCCACCCTCGCGAGGGACTCCTTCGAGCACTCGGATATCCTGAGCAGGTCCCCCCAGAGCGCGAGGCGGGGGTCGTCGTAGCGCTCCAGCTCCCTTATCACCCCGGGAGGGCAGACGTAGTCCTCGTCGGGCGGGGCGTCCATGGTGAACAGGGCGGAGGTGTCCAGGACAAGCATGCGACTCGGATGGCGCAGCCTGGATAAACATTGTCCCTGCGCAGGTTTTTACGTGGGGCATCCGATTGGGTCCCGATACCATGGACCTGGTCGAAGTGATCCTCATCATGCTCAACGGCCTCTGGCTGTTCCTGCCGGCGATGCTGCCCAACTCGGCGGCCGTCGTCTTCGGAGGGGGCACGAAGATCGACTTCGGGAAGTCCTGGAGGGGCAAGAGGATCTTCGGCGACGGGAAGTCCTGGAGGGGCTTCTTCGGGGGCGCGTTCTCCGGCATCGTGTTCGGCCTGATCCTCATAGGGATATCCGCGGTGTTCGGCTCCGAGGACTACTGGGGCTTCGGCCCGTTCTGGAGCAACGTCGGGATACTCGCGTGCCTCTCCTTCGGGGCGGTGCTCGGGGACCTCTGCGGCGCGTTCATCAAGAGGAGGCTCGGGCTGGAGAGGGGGCAGAAGGCGCCCATCCTCGACCAGTACGACTTCGTCATCGGCGCGTTCTGCGTCACGGCGCTGTTCTTCCCCGACTGGGTCTACGCCAACTACATCGAGGGCTGGCACCTGGCCGCCCTGATATTCATCCTGGTGATCATGTTCGCCATCCACAGGTCGGTGAACATCATCGGGTACAGGATGGGCCTCAAGAAGGAGCCCTGGTGATTCACATGAGCGAGCTGTCCGACGCTTTGAAGGAGTGCGGCGCCCTGCAGTTCGGCGAGTTCACTCTCGCCTCCGGCGCCAAGAGCGACTACTACATCAACATCAAGAAGGCGAGCACCGACCCGAAGGTCCTGGGGCTCATCGCGCGCCTGATGGCGCAGAAGGTCTCCGAGCGCGGGATCGAGGCCGACAGGATCGCCGGCGTGGTCCTCGGAGCGGTGCCCCTCGAGGCGGCGCTGGCACTGGAGACCGGCCTGCCCTTCGTCATGGTCCGCAAGGAGAAGAAGGACCACGGCACCGGCAAGCAGATCGAGGGCGACCTCGAGGAGGGCGAGACCGTCCTCATGGTCGAGGACGTGGTCACCACCGCCGGGTCCTGCATCAAGGGCATCCACGCTCTCAGGGAGGCCGGCGCCGACGTGCGCTGGGTCATCTCCGTCATCGACCGCGAGGCCGGAGGCAGGGAGGCCCTGGAGGCCGAGGGCGTCGAGTTCATCCCGCTGGTCAGGGGCTCGGAGCTCCTGGGGGAGAGATGATAAGGCCCGATCCGGACTGCCGCCTCTGCGGGCTCTGCAACGGCCGCACGCAGGTGGTGTACCCGGACGGAAACCCCGGCAAGGGGATAGTCTTCGTCGGCGAGGGCCCGGGGGAGAAGGAGGACATCCAGGGCAGGCCCTTCGTGGGCAAGTCCGGGGGCATCCTCGAGGAGATGATGCACCGCCACGGCTTCAGCCGCGACGACGTCATGATCACCAACACCGTGAAGTGCCGTCCCCCTGACAACCGCGACCCGTTCCCCGACGAGATGGCCGCCTGCCGCCCCTTCCTGGAGTCGGAGCTCGCCGAGGCCCGTCTGGTGGTGGGCCTCGGGAAGTCCGCCATCCGCGACATAATGGGCTACGTGGGCCCGATGGCCGACATAGTGAACGTCCCCGTGACGATAGAGGTCGCCGGGAGGGAGGTGGTGTTCATCCCCACGTACCATCCCACGGCGACGATATACAACAAGAAGTCCCGCAGCGAGCTCAACGAGACCATGAGGGTGGTCTCCCAGTGGATCCGCCCCCCGATGAGGTTCGGCGGGTTCATGCTCGACATGGACGGGACCATCTACAAGGGCGGCGCCCCCATCCCCGGGGCGAGGGAGTTCATCTCCTTCCTGAGGGAGCAGCGCATCCCCTTCGTGTTCCTGACGAACAACTCCTCCCACGCGCGCTCGTTCTACAGCGAGAAGCTCGGGCGCCTGGGGTTCGACGCGTCGGTGGACGACATCCTCACGTCGACGACGGCGACGATACGCTTCCTGATCTCCGAGAGGTTCGGCAAGAGGGTGTACGCGGTCGCGACCCCGGACGTCGCTGCGGAGATGGAGAATGCCGGGATCGAGCTCACCGACGAGGATCCGGACATCGTGGTCCTCACTTTCGACACCACGATCACCTACGAGAAGATCAACAAGGCGTACAGGTTCCTGAAGGGCGGGGCGGAGCTCATCGCCACGCATCCCGACGACCTGTGCCCCACCGAGGACTCCTACGACATCGACATCGGCCCGTTCATAAGGATGTTCGAGCAGATGTGCCAGACGCAGGCCGTGGTCATCGGCAAGCCCAACCGCCTCATGCTGGAGATGGCCGCCCGCGAGATGGGCGTGCCCCCGTCGGAGACGGTCATGGTCGGGGACAGGCTGTACACGGACATCGCCATGGCCGCGAGGGCCGGGACCCAGTCGATCCTGGTCTTATCCGGCGAGACCGACAGGGCGATGCTCAGGGAGTCGGACACCGTGCCGACCGCCGTGGCGGACTCGGTGGCGGACATACCCTCCATGGTCCTCGGTGCCAGACGAGGGCGTTTCCGCAGTCCACTTTAAATATGCTCACGCCATTCGCTTTTATGTCGCGTGCGCGGGCGGGGGTATGAAGGGACCCCGGCAACGACCGGACCGCGCGGCATGGGATGCAGGGGGCCCCGGGAGACCGCGGCCCCGAAGGGGTGTAGAGCAGTTGCATTTGAAAGCGGTCGAGATGGAGAATTTCAAGTCCTTCGGAGGCAGGGTCACCGTGCCGCTGATGGAGGGCTACACAGCTGTCACGGGGCCGAACGGCTCCGGGAAGTCCAACATAACCGACGCGATCATGTTCGTCCTGGGGCCGAAGAGCTCCAAGGCCGTCCGCGCCGGGAAGCTCACCGACCTCATATTCGACGGGGGGAAGTCGAAGAACAAGGCCCCGTACATGAAGGTCTCGCTGGTCTTCGACAACACCGACCGCCTGATGCCGTGGGATGATGACGAAGTACGTCTCACCAGGCACGTCAAGCTCTCCGACAACGGCACCGACTACAGCTCCTACTTCTACGTGAACGACCGCAAGTCCACCATGACGGAGTTCGACGGCCTGCTCACCAAGGCGCGCATCTCCGCCGACGGGTACAACCTCGTCCAGCAGGGCGACGTCACCCGCATCGTCCAGATGGGGAACCTCGAGCGCAGGCGCATCATCGACGGGATATCCGGGATCGCCAGCTTCGACGCGGACATCGACCGCGCGAGGGTCGAGAGGACCGAGGCCGAGACCAACCTGGACAGGATTGGCATCGTCATGGACGAGCTGTCCGTGCAGATCCAGAGGCTGGACAGGGACAGGCAGGACGCCCAGAGGTACCTCGACGCCCAGGCGGCGCTCGAGATCGCCAAGGCGCAGCACGCCCACCGCAGGCTCCAGATGGAGACCGCCCGCCAGTCCTCGTTATCCGAGCAGACCTCCCGCCTGGAGGCGCGCATCGTCTCCGACAGGCAGGAGAAGGCGTCCCTGGAGGAGGCCCGCGCCCAGAAGGAGCGCGAGATCGCCGACAAGGAGCGCGAGATCGCGGAGAAGATCGGCCCGGAGTACACCGAGCTGAAGAAGAGGATCGAGAACGCCAAGATCGAGCTCGCCACCCGCAGGAACGCCGTCGAGACGGCGCAGGCGGACATGGAGGAGCAGGAGGGCTTCCGCCAGGCCTTCGAGGAGTCCGTCGCGGACAACACCGAGCAGGCCAACGTGCTGAGGCAGACCCTGGAGGGCCTGCGTGAGTCTCTCGCGGCGCATGAGGAGGACAAGAAGGCCGCGGAGGCGGAGGAGGCCGAGGTCTCCGAATCCATATCCCGCACCGGCGGGGAGCAGAGGCAGCTCCAGGACCGCCTGGACGCGCTGGACAGGGACTTCGACTCGGGCTCCGAGTCGCTGAGGGCGGCGCAGGCCGCGCTGTCCAAGGCCGAGACCGCCGCCGAGGAGGCGCACACGTCCGTCGCGTCTCTGGACGAGAGGATCCAGGGCATCGACTTCGAGATCAAGGACGCCAAGTGGAGCCTCGACCAGCTGAAGGCGGAGGCCGGGCCCAGCACCGAGGACTTCGGGCAGAGGATCCTGGAGGCCAAGCGCCGGGAGTCCGAGCTGGAGAAGCAGGAGAGGGACCTCGACTCCGCGTACAGGAGGATCGACTCCGAGTACAACTCGCTCCAGGCCGAGAAGAAGGTCTCCGACAGGATGAACCGCGGGAGCGCGGCCGTGGAGGCCATCCTCTCGCTGAGGAACCGCGGCGAGATCCGCGGGATACACGGGACGATCCAGGAGCTGGCGACCGTCGATAAGGAGTACGAGACCGCGCTGTCCGTCGCGGCGGGCGGCAAGATGGCCGCCGTCGTGGTCGACGACGATCAGGTGGCTTCGGACTGCATCGGCTACCTGAAGAGGGAGCGCCTGGGCCGCGTCACGTTCCTCCCGCTGACGAAGATGATGGGCGGGAAGCCCCGCGCGAAGGCCATCATGTCCGAGAAGGACTCCGAGGGCTACGCGATCAACCTCATAGATTTCGACCCGAAGTACCAGAACGCCTTCTGGTACGTGCTCGGGGACACCCTCGTCGTGAGGGACATGGATGCCGCCCGCAGGATCATGGGCGGCATCAGGATAGTCACACGCGCCGGCGAGCTCGTCGAGGCGTCCGGCGCCATGGTGGGCGGGACGATCAGCCAGCAGTCCATGCTGAAGTTCGGCGCCGCGTCCGAGGACAAGCTGGCCGAGACCGGCGAGAGGCTCAGGAGGGCCCAGGAGGCCCTGGAGGACGTCCGCGCGAAGCTGAGGCAGGTCCGCGACGAGATGCGCTCCATCGACGACGAGATGAGGAGGGTCTCCTCGTCCGGCATGGAGCAGAGGGAGCAGATCGCCCAGACCAAGGGACGCGTGGCCGAGCTGGAGAAGTCCAGGAAGTCCGCGTCCGAGGAGATGCAGGCCGCCCGCGCCAGGACGGCGGCGGCCGACAAGGAGCTCGAGGCGGCCCGCGCCGAGTTCACCGCGCAGTCCGACGCCATGGCGAAGCTGGCCGACGAGCGCTCGAAGGTCAAGGAGCGCATCGCCCAGATCGCGCCCGCCGAGCTGCAGGCCAGGATCCAGGCCGTACGCGAGAGGCTGTACCGCCTGAAGGACGCGATAAACGAGGCCAGGATGCAGATCAACGGCGCCGAGACGGAGATAGCCGGGCTCGGGAAGCAGAACGAGTCCCTGCAGGTGCAGCTCGACTCCGTGAAGCGTGCAATCGCGGCAGATAGGCAGCAGATCGAGGAGGGCACCGCCGCCATGGAGCGCTCCAAGGTGGACCTCGAGGCGCTGAGGCGCATCGAGGCCGAGATGGAGGGCGGCATCGAGGACCTCCGCAACCAGAAGGACGCGCTCAACGAGGCGAAGTACCGCCTGGACGCGGACATCCGCGAGAAGGCCAAGGACATCGAGAACTCGGTGGTGTCGCTGGAGTCCTTCCGCGCCCAGCTCATTCAGGCCGGGGAGGCCGTTGAGCAGTGCAGGGCCGAGGTCGCGGCACTGACGATAGAGGTGCAGGAGCCGATCCCCTCGGAGGAGGAGATCCGCCGCACCATCAGGACCCACGAGGCGACGCTCGCCCGCATCGGCAACGTGAACCTCAGGGCCATACAGGACTACGAGGAGAGGAAGACCAGGTACGATTCCCTGGCGGCGGAGGTGGAGAGCCTCAGGCGCCACATCAAGGAGCTGTCGGACCTGGTCGCTTCGCTGACGGCCAAGAAGAAGGGCCTGTTCATGAAGTCGTACGACGCGGTGAACGAGAACTTCAGGGCGATATACGCCCAGCTGTCCGGCGGAGGGGAGGCGTACATGGGCCTGGAGAACGAGGACGACCCGTTCCTCGGCGGGCTCATGATAAACGCGAAGCCCAGGAACGGGAAGCTCCTGAGGCTGGAGGCCCTGTCCGGAGGGGAGAAGTCCCTGACGGCGCTGTCCTTCATCTTCGCGATCCAGGAGCACCAGCCGTCGCCGTTCTACGTGCTCGACGAGGTGGACATGTTCCTGGACTCCGTCAACGCGGAGATGGTGGCCAAGAGGGTCCGCGAGAGCTCGGCGAAGGCCCAGTTCATACAGGTCTCGCTGAGGAAGGTCACGCTGGCGCTGGCCGATCACCTGATAGGGGTGACCAGGCCGCCGACCGGCATAAGCAGGGTCATAATGCAGCCCGACCTCGCCGAGGTCTCCCGCTACGAGGGGGAGGCCGCCGGCGCGAAGGGGGAGGCGGATTGAGATGGATGGGAACACAAGGATGGAGGAGCTGGAGCAGCACCTGCTGTTCCACAGGGCGCTCGCCGACGACGACGAGTCGCTGAGGAGGATCGGGGGATACATGGACATCCTCTCCCGGGCGGAGTCCGGGGAGAGGCTCCAGGACCCGGTGGACGAATCGATACGCGCCGTTTTCAGTCTCGTGCTGGAGAGCGGCATGGACCCCTGGGAGGTCAACCTCTCGGAGTTCGTCAGGATGTACGAGGCCAAGGTCTCCAGCGACCGCTTCGACATGATCGTCGCGGGCAAGCTGCTGCTGATGGCCTGGCGCATCCTGAGGATGCAGTCCGAGTCGACCGTGGCGAGGAGCGAGCCTCCCCAGGAGGTCGTCCTCGAGGAGCCGGACGACTCGTTCTTCTTCGACGACGAGCCCATGTTCGTCCCGGAGGTCAGCTTCAGGGAGGCGTTCCAGAGGCAGACCGAGCGCCCGGTGACGGTGTACGAGCTCATCGACGCCTTCGAGGACGCCCGCAGGGAGATCGAGATCCAGAGGGAGCGCGAGAGGGTCCGCAGGGAGCTGAGGGCGAAGGAGCCCGCCAGGTTCGACAACAAGGCCCACGACGAGGACGACGAGCGCGATGTTGAAGCGGTCTGGTCCAGGATCGAGAGGCTCGGCACCGGGCAGATCGACATCAGGGACCTGTACACCGGGGACCTGAGGGAGAACCTGACCACGTTCGTCTCGGTGCTCCACCTGGTGAGGGACGGCAGGCTCAGCGTCTGGCAGGACGAGCTCCCCCGCGGGACCATCTACCTGGAGATCAAGACCGAGTGGACCTCCGGCACCCTGGAGGACTCCCCGGACATGCTCAGGCCCGAGGCGGTGAACCGAGTTGGAGGCGAAGGGCGCCGTCGAGGCGGCCCTCTTCTCGAGCTCGGAGAACCTGAGGATCTCCGACATAGCGGAGAGGACCGGGTTCCCCGAGGAGGAGGTCCGCACCGCGCTGATGGACCTGCGCAGGGAGTACGACGACAGGGACTCGGCCATCGTGATCGCGAAGATAGGCTCCGAGTTCCGCATGATGCTCCGCTCCGACTACTCCGACTACACGGGGAGGTTCGGCAAGGCGGAGATGTCCGGCGGGCTCATGCGCACGCTGAGCACCATAGCGTACAACCAGCCCGTGATGCAGTCCGAGCTGGTGAAGGTCCGCGGCCCCCGGGCGTACGAGGACGTGCACGCCCTGGAGGACATGGGCTTCGTGTCCGGGAAGCGCGTGGGGCAGACCAAGGAGCTCACCACCACCAAGAAGTTCTCCGAGTACTTCGGCATAGGCTCGACGCGCAAGGCGGACATCCGGAAGTGGATCGAGTCGCAGGCCTCGAACCGGACGCAGGAGTGACTTGTCCGGCGGCAACCTCGCCGCCGGGCGGGCCAGCATCCACGGGTTGCCGTTCCGCATCCGCGCACGGCAACATAGAAACGCATTACGAGTGTTTTTGAGCAACCCTGTTGTCACAAGGCAGCCGATGGCCCCCGGCCATTGCTAACCGCCCGTTTTATTGCGACGGCTATAGAGAAACATTATATCTCCATATACGGCTGGACTCCCGTTGCAGATGACCGCCAAGACCGGGGGTCCCGTCACGCTACGGGGTCCCAGAGACCGCACAGCAGTCCCGTTCGGGAAGGAGCGAGGCTACGCATGTCGCTGATGGGAAGGCTCGACGAGCTGTCGGCGAGCTTCAGGGTCCGCCGCGCGTGGCTCGCCTTCGCGGTCGTCGTCTTCATCGCCGTCATCGTGGTGCCCGCGGTCTTCGTGGTCACCAAGGTGTTCACGGACTGGGACCTCGTGCAGGGCATCCTGGACGATCCCGCCTCGATGTCCGTCATCGAGGGCGCCGTGTGGAACTCCTTCAGCATCGCGTTCATCGTGACCATCATCGACATCGTCGTCGGCCTGCCGATGGCGTGGATCATGGTCCGCAGGGACTTCAAGGGCAAACGGTGGCTCGACACGCTGCTCGACATGCCCCTGGCCTTCCCGACCGCCGTCCTAGGAATCTCGGTGGTCATGTTCTGGGGGGCCCCCGAGGGCATCAGCATCCCCGGCCTGGGGCTGGACCTCTCGCCGTACATGATGCTGGTCCTCCTGCACATCATCTTCACCTACCCGTACATGGTCCGCTCGCTCTCCGGGATCCTGGAGCAGATCGACGTGAACTACGAGACGGCCGCGATGACGCTCGGCGCCTCGAAGTGGACCGCCGTCCGCACCATCACGCTCCCGCTGTTCCGCGCGGGCATGGCCACGGGGTTCATCCTGTGCTTCGCCAGGTCCCTCTCCGAGACGGGCGGCACGTACATCGCCCTGACCATGATGGGCGTCCAGAGCTCCTTCTTCACCGGCCCCACGTTCATCAGCTGGCTGAAGAGCGACGTGGGCTCGACGGACTCGCCGGAGGTCATGGGCTCCATGATCCTGATCAGCGTGATCATGATCGTCCTGGCGCTGATCCTGCTCGTCGTCGTGAAGTGGATCATCCGCAGGTTCAGGATCCCGTTCGACAAGGTGTGGCCCGTCCTCGGCCGCAAGGTCAGCCGGGGACCGCTCCCGAAGGCGAAGGACTTCCTGACCATCGCGTTCCTCGTGGTCATCGTCCTGCTGCCCTCTTTCTACATATTCATGTATCTGACGCAGCCCGCCGCGTCCATAGACTACGGGACGCTGATGTCGTCCATCGGCACGTCCTTCCTCGTGGCCGGCGTGGCCGTGGTGGTGGACGTGATCCTGGGCGTGCCGCTGTCCCTCTACATAGCAAGGAACCGCAACGGGAAGCTGGCGAACATCCTGGACGGGCTCGTCAACGTGCCGCTGATCATCCCGACAACCGCGCTGGGCTTCTCCCTGGCGCTGTTCTGGGGGAGCTTCGGGGCGGGGGACTCCCTGGCGCTTCTGCTCGTGATCCTCGGGCACATCTCGTTCACGTACCCGCTCGTGGTCCGCAACCTTATCGGGGCGATAGAGGAGGTCAACCCCGAGTGCGAGGAGGTGGCCATGACCCTGGGCGCGAAGCCGTTCCAGGCCTTCAGGCGCATCCTCATGCCGATCATCAAGTCGTCCGTCATCGCCGGCGGCATCCTGGCGTTCACCAGGTCCCTGGGCGAGACGGGCGCCACGCTCTCCATCAGCTCGAGCGTGAACACCGTGCCCATCTACATCACCCGCCTGGTGGAGGCGGGGGACTACACCGAGGCGGCCATGTGCTCGATCATACTCATCGCGGTGTGCTTCGTGCTCATGATGGCCGTCAGGGCGCTCACCCACAGGAGGCAGGGACGCGATGCCTGAGATAGTTCTGGAGGATCTCTGCAAGTCGTTCGGCGACTCGGTGGCCGCGGACCACCTGAACCTGAGGATAGAGGACGGGGAGTACGTCTGCATCCTCGGGCCGACCGGCGCGGGGAAGACGACCTGCATGAGGATGATCTGCGGCCTGACGCGCCCGGACTCCGGGAAGGTCATCCTCGGCGGGAGGGACGCGACGAACGACTCGCCGGACCTGAGGAACGCCACCATGCTGTCGCAGACCTACGCGCTGTTCCCCCATCTCACCGTGTACAACAACGTCATGTTCGCCCCGAAGACCAAGGGATGGCCGGAGGCGGACTCCAAGCAGATCGTCAGGAGCATGCTGCACATGGTCCACCTGGACCAGAAGGCGGACTGGATGCCCGGCGAGCTGTCCGGCGGGCAGCAGCAGCGCATCGCGCTGGCCCGCGCTCTTGCGTCCGGTTCCAAGATCCTCCTGCTGGACGAGCCCCTGAGGGCGCTGGACGCCCGCCTCAGGATCGACCTGAGGAAGGAGCTCAGGTCCCTGGCCAAGGAGATGGGGCTCACCTGCATCCACGTGACGCACGACCAGGACGAGGCCCTGGAGATGGCGGACCGCATCGCGATCATCCGCCGCGGGCGCATCATACAGTTCGGGACCCCCCGCGAGGTGTTCGACGACCCGGCCACGCCGTTCGTCGCCAACTTCGTGGGAAGGTCCAACATCATGACCGGGACGGTCGTCGGGCACCCCGACGGGCTGACCGAGGTGGAGGTGGCCGGCATCAGGCTGCCCGCCCGCGCGTCGGACCTGCCGGTCGGCTCGGAGGCCGTCGTCGCGGTGAAGATAGGGTTCACCAAGCTCACCAAGCCGGGCGCGGAGCCCGACGAGGAGGACGAGGCCGAGGACATCCCGGCCAGGGGCTACGCCCGCGGGAGGGTCGAGCGCGTGCTCTACGAGGGCGCGACGATCACCGTGGAGGCGACCGTGGAGGGCCTCGGGCTCATATCCGCGAAGCTGCCCAACAGGAAGTACGAGGAGTTCGCGGCCGGCGACACCGTGGAGGTGTCCTGGCCCGCGGCGAAGGCGAACGTGTTCCCGATGCCCGACTGCGGGCTCGAGGAGGAGATGAGGCTGGACCGATGGCGAGGATCAAGCTCGACAGGATCTCGATGCGCTTCGGCGACTTCTACGCCGTCAGGGACATATCCCTGGACATCGGCAACGGCGAGTACGTGACCATACTCGGGCCGTCCGGATGCGGGAAGACCACGCTGATCAAGGTCATCGCCGGTATCTGGACGCCCACCGAGGGCAAGGTCTACGTGGACGGCCAGGACGTGACGAACGTGCCGATGGAGGACCGCGACGTGGGCTACGTGTTCCAGAACATCGCGCTGTTCCCCATGATGACGCTGAAGGACAACGTGGAGTACAGCCCCAGGGTCAAGGACCTCGGGAAGGAGAGGATGGAGGAGCTGTCCGAGGAGTACCTCAAGCTCGTGGGCATGTTCCAGAGGGCCGGCCTGCTCCCGGACGAGCTGTCCGGAGGGGAGCAGCAGAAGGTCGCCATCGCACGCGCTCTGGCTTCCGGATCCAAGATGCTCATGCTAGACGAGCCCCTGTCCGCCCTGGACGCCCGTGTGCGCGTGGAGCTCAGGTACGAGCTCCGCAGGATAGTCAAGAAGCTCGGCATCACCGTGCTGCACGTCACCCACGACCAGGAGGAGGCAATGTCCGTGTCGGACCGCATCGTCCTGATGAGGTACGGCGCCATCGCCGAGGTCGGCACCCCGCTGGAGATCTACCGCCGCCCGAAGTCGGTGTTCGCCGCGAACTTCATCGGCGAGACGAACCTGCTGGAGTGCACTGTGTCCGACTGGTCCAAGAGCGGGAAGACCCGCGTCACCCTGCGCGGAGGGCGCGAGGTCAAGGTGTCCAGGACCGACTTCCGTCCGGGCGACGCCGTGGTGCTCTCGGTGAGGCCGGAGCACGTCTACCCCGACGAGGAGGGCATCGAGGCCGTCGTGAAGTCGGTGGTCTTCGTGGGCACGTACTGGCGGGTCAGGACGGTCGCGGAGAGCAGTGATTATATCCAGTACAACGTACCTGCAGAGGACGAGGTGCCCGGGGAGGGCGACGTCGTCCACCTGGTGCTCAACAGGAAGATGACCGTCGTCTTCCCGCGCCCCGAGGGCGGAATAGAGGAGGAGATTAGGCTTGAGTAAGGATTCAGCGAACCTTCTGGGATGGTTCGGCAAGAGGAAGGAGGGCGTCGTCACCGACGGGCTCCGCGCCATGTCCCTTTCCGTCCAGGACTGCGTCAGGGAGCTCGGTCTGGCGATGCGCGCCATGGGCGACGGGGACGCCCCGTCCGCCAGGAAGGCCATAGAGAGGCTGTTCAAGTGCGAGCACGAGGCCGACGCCCACGAGGACGAGCTCTGCAACCAGATAAGCATCGGGGAGCTCGGAGCGCAGGAGAGGGAGGACCTCATGCACTTCATCCGCAAGACCGACAAGATCGCCAACTGGAGCAAGGAGGCGGCCATCGGCATCAGGCTGGTGGACGAGGTCGGCCTGGACGTCCCCAAGCCCATATGGGACATGCTGGCGCAGTCGGTCTCCGACCTGGAGTCGGAGGTCCGCAACCTGGCGAACGCCATCAACATGATGGGGATGGAGAACTCCAACGTCATGGAGTGCGTCCGCGGCGTCAGGGAGATGGAGAGGACCATCGACCGCTCCTACTTCGACATCACCAAGGCGATATTCTCCTCGGACATGGATCCGAAGGCGGTGATCATGATGTCCCGCATCATGGACTCCATCGAGATGGCGGCAGACACCTGCAAGGGATGCTCCGACACGGTCGCCATCCTCCACTACGCCAAGAGGCTGCGATGACGCTCTTCGGCGCCAACGGGGTACGCGGCATAGTGAACGCGGACATCACCCCGGAGGTCGCCCTCCAGCTCGGAAGGGCGGTGGGGCGCACGTTCCAGGGGCCCGTGGCCATCGCTGCCGATGCCCGTTCGTCGTCCGCGGCGCTGAAGGCCGGCGTGTCCGCCGGCATGATGGCGGTCGGGGCGGAGGTCGTGGACCTCGGCACCCTGCCGACCCCCGCGCTGCAGCTCTACGTGAGGGACCACCCCGGGCTCGCCGGAGGCGTGATGATCACGGCGTCCCACAACACCCAGGAGTACAACGGCCTGAAGCTGGTGCTCCAGGGAGGCATCGAGGCGACCCGCGAGGACGAGCAGGCGCTCGAATCGTTCTACTCGAGGGAGATAACCGGCGAGGACTGGGCCGGGGTGGGCGAGTCCCGTCCCGAGCGCGGCGCGCTGGACGACTATGTCGACGCCGTCGTGTCCCAGGTGGACGCGGAGGCCATCCGCAAGGCGAAGCTGAAGGTCTGCGTGGACTGCGCCAACGGCGCCGCCGGGCTGACCACGCCCCTCATACTCAGGAAGCTGGGCGTCGACGCTGTCACGCTCGGGGCCGACCCGGAGGGGCGCCCCCACAGGGAGAGCGACCCGATCCCGGAGAACCTGGCGGATCTCATGTCAATAACGCCGACAGTCGGCGCCGACTTCGGCGTCGCCCACGACGGCGACGGCGGGCGCGCGGTGTTCGTCGACGGGGACGGGAACTACATCGGCGGGGAGGTCGCCGGGGCCATCGTGGCCAGGAGCATCCTCGCCGTCGAGAAGGGCAAGGTCGCCACGCCCGTGAGCTCCTCCAGCGTGCTGGAGGAGACGGTCGAGGCCAACGGCGGGCTGATGCGCTACACCGCGGTGGGCTCCCACGAGGTGGTCCGCAAGATGATCGAGTCCAAGGCCGTGTTCGGCGTGGAGGAGAACGGCGGGATGGTGTTCCCGCAGATGCAGATGTGCAGGGACGGCGGCATGGCCCTGGCCAAGATGCTGGAGATCGTCGCCAAGGGCGGCAGCCTCGCGGAGCAGGTCGCGTCGCTCCCGGAGTACCACACCGTGAAGCTCCGCGTGGAGTGCCCCGACGAGCACAAGACGGCCCTTCTGGATGCATTCGCCCGCGACGCCTCGGAGGAGGGCTACCACACCGACGTGACGGACGGGCTGAAGGTCATGTGCGACGACGGGTGGCTCCTGCTGAGGCCGTCCACCACGGAGCACTGCTTCAGGATATACTCCGAGGCGAAGGACGAGGCCGAGGCCCGCAAGCGCGCGGAGATGACCGCCGAGCAGGCGAACGCCCACCTTGCGGAGATCCGCGGGGAAGTCCCCAGGGAAGCCTGATCCTCACTCGAGGCTCTTGGCGTGCACCGCGAGGACCTCGTTTATCATCCTCGCGGCCAGAATAGAGGTTATGCCCGACGGGTCCGCCGGAGGGCACACCTCGTTGACATCGAAGCCGACCAGCCTGTCGCCGATCATGTTTATCGCCTTCTTGACGTCGATCGGCAGGAGCCCGAACGGCTCCGGGGTGCCGGTGCCGGGCGCGTAGGCCGGGTCTATGCCGTCGATGTCCAGCGTGAGGTAGACCTTCTCCGCCTTCACGGAGTCGAGCGCGGTCTCCACGGCCTTGGCGATCCCCATGTCCATGATGTCGTAGGAGCTGATGAACGGGACCACGTCGTCCCTCTGCAGCTCCTCCGCCCCGATCGCCCTGGCGCCGAGGACGAACACGTTGTCGAGCCCCAGGTGCTCCGCGGCGCGCCTCATGACGCAGGCGTGGCTGTTGGGGGTCCCGAGGTACTCGTCCCTGGAGTCGAGGTGGGCGTCGATCGAGATGAGCGCGATGCTCCTCTCCGGGAACGCCCTGATGATGGGGATGTTGACGGAGTGCTCCCCTCCGATGGCCACGGTGAACTTCCCGTCGCGTATCGCGGGGGCCACGGCGAAGTCGACCTCCGCGAACATGTCCTCGGGGAGGATGAAGTCGTCGCAGTTGCCGTAGTCGTGGATCTCAAGAATCCTCTGGTCCACCCCGTGCTCGAAGTGGATCTCCTCGAAGTTGTAGGAGGCCCGCCGGATGGCGGTGGGGGCCTCCCTTGCACCCGCCTTGAAGCAGGCGGTGTGGTCGTACGGGATGCCGTAGATCACGGCTTCCGCGTCGGAGTACTCTGCCTCCGCCCCGGCGTAGGCTAGCCCGTACGACATGTGCCCACCTTCACATGATCTTGTATCTGCCCATCGCCTCGAGGTACAGGATCTCCCCGCCCTCGGCCAGGGGCTGCTCGTGGTCCGCGTTGATGGGGATCGAGATCTGCTCGAAGGTCTCCATGTCCATGATGAGGGCCTCGGCGTCGCTGAGGGTCAGGATCTGTCCCTTCCTCTTGTCGATGACGGGCACCTGGACCTTCGTGCTGACGGGTCCGACGATGGACTTCTTCGCGCCGGTGAAGATGCTGACCGCGTCGACGTTGGCCTTGGCGGATCCGTGCTTTCCGGGCTTGGATGTCGTGATCTTGATGATCTTGCAGGGCTCGTCGTCGACGTTGACGTACCTGCCCTCTTTCAGTTCCCTGATCTCTTTCATCTCCCACATAGGACTCACTCTCTGAAATTAGATGGCCCTCCGGCTCACGGCCGGAAGTTCACCCCCGAAACGGAGGCGTCGATACGCATGCTTGTTGCGCTCATGCTATCTGGCTCACCCCTACGGACCCCTGGGGATATTAAGATTGCGCGTATTGTGCGGCGATCAGCGCCTGTTCTGCCCGCGGGGGCCCTTCTGGGGCCTCTTCCCCCTGGGCTTGCCGCCCTTGGCCCTCTGGGGCTTCTTGGGCGGGTCGGGGTACTTCTTGCGGATCTCGGCGACGCGCACGCGGAACTCCTCGTTGAGGCGGTCCCCGGCGAACTCGCCGTGGTACTGGTCGATCTTGGCGGCGATGAGCACCTTCCCGGCCAGGGCCCTGGCCACCTTGCCGCGCTGCCAGTAGGGCGAGCGGTGGACCTCGGGGTGCTGGTACAGTATGCCGTGCTTGGGCCCGCGCTTGCCGGACCTCATGCTCCTGAACATGGCCTTCTCGGCACCCAGGAGCTGCACCGTGGACGACGGGAGGGACGCGAGCCTCTCCAGTCCCCCCGCGAGGGAGACGAGCCTGGCGGCGAGCGGGCCGCCGAGCATGGCGCACATGTTGGGGCAGCCCTCCTCGACGATTCCCTGGATGTAGGCTTCGGTGCGCGCCTCGTCGTCGTAGAGGCGGTCGAGGGTGTCCGCCAGGTCCATGACCGCGCGGATGTCCTCGTCGTCCATGTCGGCGCCGATGGACTCGATATCGAGTCCCAGCTCCTCCTTGATGGCCTCGCGGTCGCCGAAGCGGGCGATGAGCTCGGCGTACCTCTCGTCGTGGGCGTAGTCCGCCAGCTCCGGGAAGTGCATCCCGTACCACTCGTGGAGGCGCTCGCTGTAGAGGTTGATAGTCGCTATCTGGTCGTCCAGGCTCCTGATCGCCTGGACCAGGCTCCTGTGCACCGGCTCGGACGTCCTGAGCTTGCCGAGGCCGATCATGACCTCGTGCATGAAGGCGTCCTCGAACCCGTAGTCCTGCGCTTTGATGAAGGAGGAGTCGAACATCATGGGCTTCCCGAGGGGGGACTGCCTGCGGTCGGACACCGAGGGCTTCTCGACCCCGGCGACCAGCTCGCGCTCCTCGTCGAGCACCCCGCCGCGCTGCATGAGGGCGAGCTTCTCGGCGGTGGACTGGACGTCCCTGGGCATCAGCCTCTTGTCGAGTATCCTGCAGGACTTCTCGTCCACGAGGAAGCAGCCGAACCATTTGGTCACTAGGACGGCCATCAAATCACCCCCAGCCTGGCGAGCTCGGATGCGGGGAGGTCCTCGGCGTCGGGGCAGAGCATCTGCAGGCGGGCCTGGAACTCCAGCTCCTCGACCCTGTTGTAGGCCTCCTCGAGCGTCGCCCCCTGGGCCAGCGTCCCGTGGCGCTCCATGATCATGACCTTGGAGTCCGCCTTCGCGCGTATCGCATCGACGAGCTCCTCGGTCCCGGGCGTGACGTACGGGACGACGGCGACCTTCCCCAGGAGCAGCGCTCCCTCGGGGGTCAGGTTGCACCTGAGGCTCTGGCCGTTGACCGTGAGCGCGACGCCGTACAGCGGGTGCACGTGGACGACGGCGTTGGTGTCCTTGTTCGCATCGTACAGTGCGAGGTGGAAGCGGGTCTCGATGGACGGCTTCGGCCCGGAGAGGACGGTCCCGTCCATCGCGACGAGCACCAGGTCCTCCGGCTTCAGCAGGCCCTTGTTCCTGCCGCTCGGCGTGATGAGGATGTTCTCCCCGCACCTGACGCTCATGTTGCCCCCGGCGGACACCGTGAGCTTCCTGTCGTAGAGCCTGGCGCAGGTCTCGACCAGCGCTCTCCTCGCCTCCGTCTCGTCCATGGTCAGTCCCTCATGACGCCGATCTCGTCCGGCCTGAGGATGCCCTTCTCGGTGATGAAGCCCGTCACGAGCTCGGCGGGCGTCACGTCGAACGCGGGGTTCAGGGCCTGGGAGCCCTCCGGGGCGATGCGGTGGCCTGCCACGACGTTCACCTCGTCCTGCGACCTCTGCTCGATGACGATCCCCTTGCCGTCTTTCATGGCCGGGTCGAAGGTGGACACGGGGGCGGCCACGTAGAACGGGATGCCGAAGTGCTTGGCGGCGATGGCCTTGTCGAATGTGCCGATCTTGTTGGCGAAGTCACCGTTGGCGGCGATCCTGTCGGCGCCGGTGATGATGAAGTCCACGCCCTGGCTCATGTAGTAGGCGGACGCGCCGTCGGGGATGATCCTGTGGTCGATGCCCTCCTGGCCCAGCTCCCAGGCGGTGAGCTGCATCCCCTGGAGGCGCGGGCGGGTCTCGGACACGTAGACGAAGAAGTCCTTGCCCGCGTCGTGCGCTACTCTCATCGGAGCGAGCGCGGTCCCCACGTCGACCGTGGCCAGCGCACCGGCGTTGCAGTGGGTCATGAGCTTCATGCCGTCTTCGATGAGCTCGGCGCCGTACTTCCCGATGAGCCTGCACTTGTCGACGGTGGTCTGGGCGTACTCGTCCGCCGCCTCCACGGGGTCCTGGCCGCCGGCGAGGCGGTCGACCATCCAGTCGACGGCGTGGAACAGATCGTAGGCGGTGGGCCTGGCGGCCTTTATCTCGGCCGCGGCCGCGGGGATGTCGCATCCGTTGAGGGCCGCGAGGCACATGCCGTACGCGGCGGTGGCGCCGATGGAGGGCGCTCCGCGGGTGGTCATGTTCCTGATGGCCTCGGCCACGTCGCGGTGGTCCGAGAAGCTCGTTATGACGAGCTCGGCGGGGAGCTCGCGCTGGTCGATCATGACCGTCTTCCCGTCCTCGAACCACACCGCCCTGATGTCCTTCCTGACTCCGTCTACGACAGCCTTCATGTTAAACGCCCGAGTCATGGGCGGGCTGGTAATAAAACTGCGCGGGCGCGCGAACGGCACCGCATCCCGCGCACTAGGATGCACCGAGGCTTTTCGATTCTTAGGATTATGTGCTCGGTCTTCCACATGTTATTTAACCGAAACAAACATGTCCCGTGAACATGACCGACGGCCCTCTGACCGACTTCGAACTCTACTACACCAAGAACGGACTGGTGCAGGTGTCCAACGACGTCAGACGCCGTATTCTCCACGAGCTGGAGGCGAAGAACCTCTCGCTCACCGACCTCTCGAAGATCACCGGCAAGGCGCAGTCGACGCTCTCCGTCCACCTGGACAAGATGATCTCCGAGGGCCTCATCACGGTCCACGACGACCCGGAGGACAGCAGGAGGAAGGTCTACTCGCTGGTCTCCGTCATGCTCGCGTACTCGAAGCCGCCCTCCGACGAGGCCATGACCATGGCCATGAAGGTGCTGTCCGAGGTCGCGGACGACCCCGTCCGCACGCGCGACGCCCTGGCCAAGTTCATATTCCTGGGCTTCGACGGCATGGGCCTCTCCGTGGGCCCGATGGCCACGATCCTCGGGTCGATCCACGCGATGGCGCTCGGAGGGATACTCTCCGGAAAGAACATCGAGGACACCGTGTCCAACGCCAGGGACTACTACAAGAAGATGGGGTTCGGGGACGCCAGCATCTACTCGCTGAACCCGTTGTCGGTCATCATCAAGGACGACCTGTCCTTCACCGAGGACTCCGCCAAGTCCCTGGGGTACTACGCGACGGGATTCTTCTCCAAGATCCTCGAGGACGCCACCGGGAAGGCGTACGTCGTGGTGTCGAGCGAGGTGTTCGGCACCGACTGCAACTACTTCCGGTTCACGCTCGAGCCCGCGGCTCCCCAGTGAACCCTTCTCTCAGCGCGCTTTCTCGAAGGTGAGGAGCACCCCGTTGCCGAGGGTCTCCGTCGACACGAGCGTCATCCTCACACCGCCGTCGGCGACCCATCCGTCGCCGTCGCACGGGGTGGGCGCGGTGCGGCCCCCGATGACGAGGCCCCCGACGAACACGGAGTAGCGGTCCACCAGGCCGGCCCTGAAGAACGAGGCGATGGTCTCCCCGCCGCCCTCGACCAGGATGTTTTCGATGCCCATCTCCTCGGCGAGCTCCTCAAGAACAGCTTCGAGGTCGATGGTGTCCTTCCCGGCGCGGATGGTCTCCTCGCAGTCCCACTCGCGGTCGCAATCCTCGAGGGTCACCATGATGGTGGGCGCCCTGTCGTCGAGGATGCGGGCCTCGTCGGGCGTGCGGCCGTGGGGGTCGAGCACGATCCTGATGGGGTTGGTGTCGTAGTCCAGGTCCTTGAGCGTCAGGTGCGGGTCGTCGGCGACGACGGTGCCCACGCCGACGAGGATCGAGTCGTACTTCCGCCTGAGCCCCTTGGCCCTGGCCTTGTCCTCCTCCGACGATATCGTTACCTGCGTCCTGTCGATCCCGGCGATCTTGCCGTCGGCGGACATGGCGCAGTTGACGTGGACGAAGGGCCTCATCGCCTCTCCCCCGGGTTGACCGTGAAGCGGTACACGTCGTCCGTCCTCTCGACGCCGAACTTGACGTCGAGGAAGGACTCGAGGGTGTCCATCTGGCTCAGCAGGTGCTTGCTGATCCTGGAGACCTTGAATGAGCTCTCGCCCTGGGCCATCGCCATGTACGGCAGGAGCTGGTCCGCGGTGTGCACGTCCATTGTCGCACCGGACCTCATCTCGTTGAGGAGGTCCTTGGCGGCGTCCCTGCCGCTCTTCTCGGGGGACTGCCCCCTGGCGGAGAGCGCGTTGCTCCCGAGCATCCCGTTCTCGTACTCGGCGACGAGCACGAGTCCGGCCCCGCGGGAGTCGCCCTCGGTGTACTGGACGTCGATGTCTATGTCGGCGATGGACGAGAACACGTGCCTGCAGCTCTTGACCATCGCCTCGGGGATCCAGTCCGCCAGCCTCTGGCAGAAGCACAGGCCGTGGACGGACTTGAGCTCGCCGAGGGACCCGAGGTCCAGCGGCGCGATGTCGCCGATGGGGTCCAGGGTGGCGATGACGCGGCCCCCGCCCTGGGGGTAGAACCCGCGCTCGATGACCTTGACGTCGGCGGTGATGCCCATCCTGCCCATCATCGGGAACAGGAGGTGCGAGTAGGAGTCGATCGGAGGGGCCCACATCACGTTGGTCCCGCCGCAGATGTCGACGGTCAGCCTGCGGGAGTGGTTCCTCGCGGCGAGCAGCATCGCCTGCAGCACGAGGCTGATGCTCCCCGCGGAGCTGATGTTCACGTCGATGTCGTACACCTGCTCGTCGCCGGGGAAGAAGAGGAGGTCGCCGGATCCGACGGCGCAGCCCTCGATCTCCGAGCCGGCCATCTGGGCCACCGCCTTCACGGCGGCGACGTGGGATTTGGAGAGCCCGTTGGTGGGCCTGTTCTCCCTTATGCGGGTCAGGTGCACGGGGATGCCCGTGACGGTGGACATGGCCACCGATGTGCGGACCATCTGCCCCCCTCCCTCTCCGCGGGAGCCGTCTATCTCGAGCATAGCCATGACGGAGGCCATGGGGAACAGATAATTAGCGTTTTTCCAGGACTCCGTCTGAACGGGTGAGAATGTGAAGGATGGTGCGATTGCCGGGAATCGAACCCGGGTCAGAGGCTTGGGAAGCCCCCGTCCTAACCGCTAGACTACAATCGCGCACCACGCCGATTGCCGTTATCCTATTTAATTGGCGGGGATGGGCCGTTCTGAATGCGTTTCCGGGCGCATCGGTTGCGGGGGCGCGATTCCGTTTAAATACAGCTTCCCTATACTCGGACCAACGGACTCGTGGTCTAGTGGTTATGACGTCGCCCTTACAAGGCGAAGGTCGCCGGTTCAATCCCGGCCGGGTCCACCAAGATTCTATAATGCCGCATCCGGGGTACTGCGATTTGCGGATATCCGCCGTTTTTCCAGGCAGCGGCCGTGTTTTGCACAGGATCCCGGCTTTTTGCGGTGAATACATCGAAGACCGTATGCGCAACTTGCGGCACACGTGGCCTCCTTACATACCGGGAGCGATTGAACGGTGTTTCGCCAGATGTGCGGGCAGTCCGGCATGCCGAGACTCGCACTCTCGGCATGCCGGGAACCGCCGGCAGGAGGTGATTGGATCTATCCAAACAACTTCTGCAGAACGCGTTCCTGCATACTGGTGATCGTCGTCTTATCAGACGGGACAGCGATCATCATAGTCATCCCATAAGCGGATGACCAGGATTGATCCACCTTACGGATCCGGCCCCTTCGGGGGCCGTCACACTCCTTGAATATGGCATCTGCGAATGACTATTTAACAACTCGTACGTCTTGTCAGTCCATCGGGACACGGCCTCTGGACCATGTTTTTGAAGACCGTCGCACAGGCAATTATCATTAAATAGGGCGAAGCTCTGCCCTGTCCCATTGGACTCATGGTCTAGTTGGTTATGACGTCGCCTTCACACGGCGGAGGTCGCCGGTTCGAATCCGGCTGGGTCCACTCATTTGTTCTCTCGGCTGTTCATCGATGGCCAAGGGGCTCGATTTCTCGCAGAATGCGCGGAGGTGAGTGGTCGAGGGACCACGATCCCACCGCTGGGCCGCCCAGGGGCGACCCGCGACGATTCATCCACGGTTGGCGATTTATATTTGCCGATGACAATAATGACAAAGAGTGGGGTGGCCGGCCGGGACAACACCCCGACCGGCTTGAATGGGTTTTCAGGCCGACGCCACGTAGAGCGTCTTGCCCGCGATGTTCTCGGCCGTCGGCTCCACGGTGTTGCCGTCGGCGTCCGTGAACACGATGCCGCTGAACGCGTTGGCGTTCACCGTCGTTATGGTCGACGGGAAGCTCACCGAGGTTATCCCGTAGGTCGCGATGTTCTCGGCGCTCAGGAACGCGGCCCTGCCGCTGCCGATGGCGGTGACGTTCTTCTCGCCGCCGGACGTGATGGTCGACGGGACCGTGAGCAGTCCGTCCGCGATGTAGGCGGACACGCCGGAGTCCAGCCCCGTGGCCGTGATCGTTCCGCGGGAGTCCGAGAACGACACACCCTCGGACGTGACCGTCTGGCCTCCGCCGCTGCTTCCGCCGTGCCCGTGACCTCCCTGGGGCGCGTTGACCGCGCACACCGCCAGCATCACCACTATGAGCACAGCCGCCACGGCGCAGAACCTCTTCGCCGTCTTCGGGGTCATGGATATCGCGGTCAGCGAGATCTTGT
The DNA here is from genome assembly GCA_030539515.1 of Thermoplasmata archaeon. Classification (GTDB taxonomy): domain Archaea; phylum Thermoplasmatota; class Thermoplasmata; order Methanomassiliicoccales; family Methanomethylophilaceae; genus Methanoprimaticola. The sequence continues at coordinate 2,340 of JAUNXZ010000005.1, read as the reverse complement.
TCTCCTTGGCCACGGTATCAGTCCCCCCTCGCGGGCACCAGGTCGTCGTCGTCCTGGATTATGCCGTCGTCCGACTTCACTCCCTTGTGCCTGTCGTACAGGAACTTGCAGAACCTGAGGATGAAGTACACCCCCCAGATCACCGTGTAGCACTCCAGGGTCTCCCCGTGCTTGCCGGAGAAGATGTCGGTCAGTCCGCCGTTGAAGTTCCCGTACAGGCCGAGGATGTGCACCCACAGCATGAAATAGAAGATGTACGAGGTCTTCTGCAGCTTCTTCCAGCTGCTCTGCTTCATGTTCGCCCTCACGCAGTAGAACGACGTGAGCATCAGCGGGATCATGAGGCACAGGAGCACCAGCGTGGCGATGCACGCGATGGTCCTCCCCGTGGACAGCTCCCCGTTGAAGAACTGGACGAACGAGTTCGCGTAGTAGATCATCTGCGCGAACCCCATGATGCATCCCATCACCGAGAGCTCGGCCCTCACGGACTTGAAGCGCTTGGTGATCCAGTGGTTGCTCGGAAGGCACCCCATGTACGCCACGACGGCGAAGAGGGCCTCCGACAGGATGCCCATGGTGAGCATCGAGGTTATCTGGCGGTTGTCTGTTATTAGGTCGTATTCGAAGTACTTCGAGAACACGAAGTACGCCTCTATGATGACGACGATGACGTACAGGACCACCCTGTACTTCCTCACGGGTTTGTTCGCTATCGCCATCAGGATCGCGAGCACTACGGCCACGATCAGAGCGTATTCTATCGTCTGGATTGAGTTCACTCCCCATTTGTCCGGCCGCTGTCGCGCGGCGTCCCGGAACGGGGCGTCTGGCATGGGGAACCGGGGGGAAACCGGCGGCCTTGGGTTTAGGATTGCCTAAACATATAAAACCGATGGCATTCAGTTCTATGAAGCATAGACCGAACAGCTAAACGCGTTGATATGTGGGGAGGGCGTCCCGGCATCCCCCTTATATCCCTGCTCCATGATTCGAGGCCGATGGCAGAGATACAGGACGCCAGCCTCCCGGATACCCAGACAACCGAGGAGGGCAGGCTTTTCGAGAAGGAGTTCGATATCGTCCTGGGGGGCGAGAAGAAGGACCACCCGTGCTACATCGGCGGGTTCAAGGTCGGGTCGGGGACCCTCTTCTACCTCTGCAGCCCCATCGACGAGACGATCCGCTACGGGTCGTTCCAGGAGCCCGAGAAGGGCACCATGAAGGCCGCGGTCGACGCGGCCGAGAAGGCGGCGGCCGACTGGGCCAAGGTCCCGGCGGAGAAGCGCGCCTCCTACTTCCAGTTCTACCTCAACGGCCTGAAGGCCAGGAGGATGCACTACGCGGCCCTGGTGTCCGTGGCGTCCGGGATGGTCAGGCAGGACGCGCTGAACGAGGTGGACTCGCTGATCTCCGCGCTGGAGTCCATGATCGCCGAGGCGCCCTCGCTCAAGGCGCGCGGGGGCGGCGTGTGGGCGGTCATCTCGCAGCACAACTCCCCGTTGGCCTCGCCCGTGGCCTACGCGGTGGGCGCCATGATCGCCGGGAACGCGGTGGTCATGAACCCCTCGAACCTCTGCCCGCTGACGATATTCGACTTCTACACCACGGTGGAGAAGTTCGGCCTCCCCGGCGGGGTGCTGAACCTCGTGGTGGACAGGAACGAGGACGAGTCGACACAGGAGCTCGCCAACGACATGAGGCTCCGCGGCGTCGTCGCGTCCGGCTCCGGCAAGAGGATGGAGGACATGATGTTCCTGATGGTGGACGACGAGCTCCGCTTCGTCAACAACCTCAAGGGCATGAGCCCGGCCATCGTCTACCGCCCGGGGGACATCAAGGCGGCCGCCCGCGTCATCGTGGATTCGGCGTTCTCGTTCAGCGGCCAGAGGATCCACTCCTGCTCCAAGGTCATCGTGACCATGGACGAGCAGCAGAAGCTCGTCGACAACATCGTCGAGATCATGAAGGACCTGAAGGTCGGCGACCCGATCTACGACACCACGTTCACCGGACCGGTCATCGGGAAGGACGCCGCGGAGCAGTTCCAGGAGCTGGCGCTCACGAACGCCGGCTTCATCATCGCCAAGGCGCCCCGCTGCAGGGACAGCGACCAGGCGAACTACGTGTCGCCGATCGTGGTGTCCGGCCTGGACGAGGACAACGAGCTCGGGTACATGGACTCCGGTCTTCCGATTCTGGACATCAAGGTCGTCGCCAACCTCGACGAGGCCTTCGAGGAGCTCTCCAACACCGAGTGCGGCATGTCCGCGGGGATATTCTCAAAGGACGCCAAGGCCATCTCCAGGTTCAGGGAGGAGGCCGACGTGCCCGTCACGT
>JAUNXZ010000082.1 GCA_030539515.1 Thermoplasmata archaeon | reverse complement strand
AGAGGCTCATCGACCTGGACGCCGACGAGCGCGCCCTCAGGCAGCTGATGAGGATTCAGGTCCCCGATGGCGTGAACATCGAAATCGTGCTCCGCAGCACATAAACACCACCAATCAAGGAGGGGGTTCCTCCCCCCTCCCACCAACCATCTTACTTTTGCGAGGGTCATGTTAATATGGCCCTCATGATTCACCGCTTCGATACTATGAGAAGCGACGCAGTCAAGAAGGGTCTGGACAAGGCTCCCGCGAGGAGCCTGCTCCGCGCCGACGGACTCGACGACGAGGACTTCGAGAAGCCCTTCATCGCCATTGCGAACTCCTACAACGACATCGTGCCCGGGCACATCCACCTCAACGAGATCGTCGAGGCCGTGAAGGAGGGCATCATCGAGGCCGGGGGCAAGCCCTTCGTCTTCGGTGTCCCCGCGGTGTGCGACGGCATCGCCATGGGCCACAAGGGCATGAGGTACTCCCTGATCTCCAGGGAGGTCATCTCCGACTGCTGCGAGGTCATGGTCGAGGGCCACGCCCTTGACGGATGGGTCGGCGTGTCCAACTGCGACAAGGTCACCCCGGGGATGCTGATGGCCATGGGCAGGATGAACGTGCCCGGCCTGATCGTCACCGGCGGAGCGATGGAAGTGGGAAGGGACGGCGACAAAGCGCTCGATCTCCAGTCCGTGTTCGAGGCGGTCGGCTCCTACAGCGCCGGCACCATGACCGAGGAGGAGGTCAAGATGGTCGAGTGCGCCGCATGCCCCGGAAAGGGCAGCTGCTCCGGTCTTTTCACCGCGAACACCATGGCGTGCATGACCGAGACCCTCGGCCTCAGCCTCACCGGCTGCGCCACCTGCCTGGCGGACGACAACAGGAAGCTGTCCATCGCCAGGGAGACCGGCAGGCGCATCGTCGAGCTCGCGAAGAAGGACGTCAAGCCCAGGGACATCGTCTCCCGCGAATCCTTCAGGAACGCGATCCGCGTGGACATGGCCATCGGCGGCTCCACCAACACCGCTCTGCACCTCCCGGCCATCTCCAGGGACTTCGGATGCCCCGTGACCCTGGACGACTTCGACGAGATCTCCCGCGTCACCCCGCACATCACGAGCCTCAGGCCCGGCGGACCCTACAGCATCAAGGACATGGACGAGGCGGGCGGAATCCCCGCGGTGCTCCACATCCTGAAGGACTCGCTCTCCGACGTCCCGACCGCCAACGGGAAGAGCGTCAGGGAGATCGCCGAGGCCGGCGTGGTCAGGAACCCCGAGGTCCTCAGGCCCATAGACAACCCGTTCCACCAGCAGGGCGGAATCGCCGTCCTCAAGGGCAACATCGCGCCGGACGGATCGGTCATCAAGCAGTCCGCCGTCAGCCCCAAGATGATGCAGTTCAGCGGGAAGGCCAGGGTCTTCGACTGCGAGAAGGACGCCGCGGATGCGATCGTCTCCGGGGACATCGTCGCCGGCGACGTCGTGATCATCAGGTACGAGGGACCCAAGGGAGCTCCCGGCATGCCCGAGATGCTCTCGCCCACCAGCCTCATCATGGGACGCGGGCTCGGGGAGTCCGTGGCGCTCATCACCGACGGAAGGTTCTCCGGAGCATCCCGCGGAGGCGCAATCGGACACGTCTCGCCCGAGGCTTACGCGGGCGGGCCCATCGCCGCCGTCAGGGACGGGGACATCATCGACATCGACATCCCCGCCAGGACCCTGAACGTCAGGCTCTCCGACGAGGAGATCGCCGCCCGTATGAAGGACGTCAAGCCCATCGACCGCCCGGTCGTCGGCGTCCAGAAGAAGTACCGCAGGCTCGTCACCAGCGGCGCTCAGGGCGCGTACCTCAACGATTGAAACCTCTCAAGGGGGAGTGAATCCCCCTCTTTCTCCACATTTTACTCCCCATTCCGCCGTTTTACTCCCCATTCCGGGGCCTTTCTGCGCGGTAACGTCTTTGCCATCGTTAATTCACGGATAGTTTTATATCTTCATATAACAGATATTGTATTATGGTGATTCAGGATGATTCTGTCTGAGAGGGAACTGCTGGTGATGCACCATGTTGGAAAGGGGCTGTGCACTCCGACGGAGCTTGCCGAGGCTATGGATGTGTCTGTCACACTGACCTATGAAGTCATCCGTTCTCTGAAATCCAAGTTCATTCTCGACAAGAAGGCAACGATATCCGTTGCTCCAAATCCGTTCGCCATCCGTCTGATGCATATACTCACCACGCCGGACAGGGCGAAGGTCCTTTCAGGAAGCGCCCTTGATATCCTCTCGGTCATGAAGAATCCCGTCACTGTGGATGAGGTCTCTGAGATCACAGGGATATCGCGTTCGACTGTGTTCCGTTATATCAAGATCCTGAAGACGCTGAGCACCATTCGCTATGAAAACGGGACATACTCGATTAACGACCTGATGTGGAAGGATCTCAGGGAACTACTCCGTAGCATGGACGATCTTCATGCTGTTATGGACCCTCGTGTCCCGGCGGGAATGACATTGTATGCCAGCGACCGTGAGAGGGCAGTCTTCTCAGGCAGAAAGGGAGGGCCTTGGACGAAGACCGCCTTCTCAGTGTTCCCGGACTACGGTGTGGACATGCTATACGATACCGGGTTCTACACCACATACTCCGGCGAGGTGGATTTCGACAGGGCATTCGGGGATGCGTTCGAGGTCGTAGAGACGACCGGCGATTACCGTCAGCGCATGCTCCTCCTGATGGCCTATCTGAAGAACGAGGATACGCTCAATCCCCCCGAAGGGTTCACTGCCATAGTAGGTCGCCTCAAACTCGGCGAGAAGGTTCCTAACTGGCCGTCTCTCGCCGATGCGGAATCGCGCGTGGAGGCGGGACTGTGATATCAGACATCTCGATGATCGAGTCCCTGATGGGGGAGATCTCGGACGCGCTCGACTCGGAAGTCGACGTGTACATGATCGGAGGCGGAGCCATGATGTATCTGGATTCGAAGCCAGGTACCAAGGACATCGACCTCATAGTGCGTTCCGAGGACGACTTCCACGCCATGATTTCGGCCATGAAGTCTATCGGCTTCATATCAATCCGCCCCGGCGAGGAATACAAGAGGATGAACCTCTCCGGGATGTACGAGAGGTCGGACGGATTCCGTGTGGACATATTCGACACGAGGGTCTGCAGCAAGCTCTCTCTGTCGGATCACATGGCTGCCCGTGCCAAGCAGGTCGGTCCGGACAGGAACGCGCGTCTCCATGTATGCTCGCCCATGGACATTCTGATTTTCAAATCCATAACCGAGAGGGAGGGAGACGAGACGGATTGCCTGGCCCTGATGTCTGAACACATCATCGACTGGGATGAGGTCCTGTCCGAGATCAGGTATCAGATATCCGAGGGAGAGGACGTCTGGATCACATGGATCGCCGATCGCATGTACTACTTCAGCGAGAAATTCGGCTCCGACATCCCGATTCTGGACGATCTGCTGGGGATGGCCGATAGATTCCTGGACCAATGGGAGCGCGAGATGGAGGCCAAGGCTGGGGAGCTCGGCGGCAAGGATCTGTCGAAGCTGCCTCCGGAGTGAGGGAGACATCGGTTGGCGTACGGGTTCGGGGTCTGGGAGACATTTATGAAAAAACGTGATTTCAATCACACAATCTTCAGAAAAAACGTGATTTGATTCACACTATTTCGTATAAAAACGTGATTAAAATCACTAAATATTGAAAACGCATACCCACTCTTATGAAGCGCAGCGTCATGGCGGAGCTGGAGGCGTGGAAGGAATCGCCCAACCGTAAGCCCCTCGTGGTGAAGGGCGTGCGCCAGTGCGGGAAGTCATACATCCTCGAGGAGTTCGCCCGGACGCATTTCGACAAGTATCTGCTGGTGGATTTCGAGCGCGACCCGGTGCTCTGCACGTTCTTCGAGAAGGAGAAGGACCCGGCCCGCATCCTCCGGAACATCGGTGCGAGATACGGCACGGTCATCGACAGGGACACCTTCGTCCTCCTCGACGAGATCCAGGTCTGTCCCCGCGCCATCACGTTCCTCAAGTACTTCTACGCCGACCTGCCGGACCACCACATCGCGGCCGCCGGATCCCTCCTGGGCGTGGCGATCGAGAGGAACAGCTCGTCGTACCCCGTCGGCAAGGTCCGGGAGATCGAGATGCGGCCCATGACGTTCCACGAGTACCTGGTGGCCGTCGGCGAGGAGGAGATCTGCGGGATCCTGGACGAGGAGGGCGTCCGGGACGGCATCCCCGAGGGGTTCGCCGACATCCTGGAGTCCCATTACAACGACTACCTCTTCGTCGGGGGCATGCCGGAGGCCGTCCAGGCATGGGTGGACCGCAGGGACCCGGAGGAGGTCAAGGCCATCCAGACGGCCATCCTGAACCAGTACGGCTCGGATTTCTCCAACCACGTCCCCCGCTCCGAGGTCGTCAGGGTGCTGGACGTGTGGGAGTCCATCCCGAAGCAGCTCGCCAGGGACAACGTCAAGTTCATGTTCGGCCACGTGAGGAAGGGCGGACGCGCCAGGGAGCTGGAGGACGCGCTCAAGTGGATAGCGCAGGCCGGCATGGTCCGTCTGGCGTACATAGACGAGTCCGCGGAGTTCCCCGTGTCCATACACGAGGAGGGCGCGTCGTTCAAGGTGTACATGTCCGACGTCGGGCTGCTGGGGCGCCGCTGCGGGATGGACTACGCCGACTACGTGTCCGGTGAGCTGAGCGGCCTGATCCTGGGCGCCCTCGCGGAGAACTACGTGATGAACGAGCTCACGGCCCTGTTCGGCACGGCGCCGGCATGCTGGAAGAGGGGCACCCGGGAAGTGGACTTCCTCATCGATTTCCGCAGGTCCGTCGTGCCGATCGAGGTGAAGGCCGGGACGAAGGTCCGCGCCAGGAGCCTCAGGCACTACATCGACGAGTACGACCCGCCCCGGGCGGTGCTGTTCTCGCTGAACCCCCTGAGCATCGGCAGGGTGTCGGAGATCCCGCTGTACGCCGCCTGGCTGACGAAGGACGTCCTGTCCGAGGTTCCCGAAAGGAAGGACTAATATCGATCAGCGAATCGCCCCTGCATGAAGGACGTCGCCGAGCAGTTCAGGGTGGACGAGGACGGGTACACGTCCGACGGCTACCGCAGGCTGGAGCCCGTCAGCAGGAAGTCGATGTACCTGGGCAGCGCGATCTGGCTGATCATCATCGCCGTCGTGTGCATCGTCGCCGCCACCCAGGCGGACACGCTGTTCCAAGACCGCGCGGTGTACGTCCGCCCGGCAGCGTGGATCCTCCTGGTCGTCTCGGCGGTCTATCTCCTCGTCTCCCCCGAGGTCAGGTACAGGCGCTACAGGTACAGGATCGACGGCGACAAGCTGGAGGTCCGCAAGGGCGTGATCACCATCACCCACGAGCTCGTCCCGGTGGAGAGGATCCACCAGGTGGATGTGTCCAGGGGACCGATCAACCGCATGTTCGGACTGGCGAACGTCACCGTCACCACGGCGGGAGGCATCGTCATCCTCGAGTACCTGGAGGAGGACGTGGCCGAGGACGTGGCGTCCAAGCTCAACGAGAGCGTCGTCAGGATGCTGAAGGAGAGGGAATGACCGGCGAGCCCGTCCCGGAGACGCCTCCGGAGGACCCCCTGGAGGGCCGCATCTACCGCAGCCACCCCTCGATCATAGTGGACGATGTCATCTCGGGGCTCTTCATAGGGTTCTTCATCCTGCTCATCGCGCGCGTCGCCAGGGACACGCTCGTCATGGGGATCCTCGGGTTCGGGGCGCTCTGGGGGATCATCGGGGCGGTCATCTGGTGGAAGACCCTCTACGAGTTCCGCCCGAACGAGATGCTCCGCACCAGGGATGCGCTGTTCAAGTCGGAGAAGCGCATCCAGTACTCCCGTCTGGCGTCGGTGGAGGTCCGCAGGACCGTCGTCAACCGCATCTTCGGGACGTCCACGCTGATGTTCAACGTGAACTCTGGGGTGAACGCCACCGTTTCCGAGGCGACGCTGGTCCTCCGCCAGGACGAGGCGGACGCGCTCCGCGACCGCCTCTCGTCGATGATCTTCCACAAGGAGGTCACCGTCGAGGAGGACAGGGAGATCGAGACGCTGATCGAGGTGTCCAACGCCGACATCGTAGTCCACGCGATACTGGCGCAGCCCACCTACCAGGCGGTGTTCGGCCTGGCGATGCTGATCTACGCGGTGATCTCTCTGTTCACCGACAACAGCGGCGGTCTCATCACCGCCGCGGTGCTGTTCGTGTTCTCGGAGGCGTGGCCGTTCATCGTGGTGATACTGAAGTACGGGAACTACCGCCTGTACCGCGTCGGCGACACCGTCACGGTGGAGAGCGGGCTCATCGCCACGTCGCGCCGCTCGTTCAGGACCAACAAGGTCAACTCCGTCCGCATCCGCGAGCCGCTGTTCGCTCGCATGCTCGGGAAGGCCACGCTTGATGCGGAGGTCGTGGGGCTGAACGGGAACGAGGGCGTCCCCATCCTGTGTCCTCTGAAGCCCAGGGCCCAGGTGGAGGATCTGATGGACACGCTTGTTCCCGAGCTCGTGTTCGAGCCGGAGCCGGAGCACCAGCCCGCCCGCGCGCTGTACCCGATGCTCGCCTA
>JAUNXZ010000081.1 GCA_030539515.1 Thermoplasmata archaeon | reverse complement strand
CCGGTTTCTACAACACGGACCTCGGACGCGTCATGAGGATCGACGAGGACGAGCTCTTCGAGGGACTGAAGATGGCCCCGCAGAAGCTCAAGCTCGGCTCCGGGAAGGACGAGCGCGAGTGCGTGGCCAGGCGCGGCAACGACGGCCGCAAGCCCATCATCCAGGGCGGGCCCACCGGCGCGCCCATCTCGGAGAGCATGTTCGTCCCGGTCATCAGCTCCTACGCCCAGGAGCCGGTGGTGGACACCATCGTCAGCGGCGTCCTGAACACCGTGAACAACCACGCGGCGACCACCAACACCCCGTGGGAGATCCGCGCCACCATGGCCGAGATCAGGTACGTCCGCGAGGCGTGCCTCATGTGTCAGCGCCCCGGGATGTGCATATAGGGGCCCCAGACCCCGCTGTCCGCGGCGGGGAGGATCTCGTCGGACCTCACCCAGTACGGGATGAAGCCCTTCGACGCCCACGAGGTGTCCCAGCTAAACGAAATGAAGATGGACATGGCCGGGCTCAACATGCTCGCCGGATGGGGAGCCAACGGCGACATCGTCATGATGGAGCAGATGCCCATATTCGGGGGGTACGTAGGAGGCGTGGAGGAGACCGCGATCTGCGACGTCGCCACGATGATAGCGTCCTTCGCCATCTTCGACTGTGACATCCACCTCGACGGCCCAATCCACATCAGGTGGGGCACCACGTCCACCAGGGAGACCCTGCAGATCGCCGCCCACGCGGCAGCGGCCCTGGACCAGAACACGGACTTCCTGCTGGCGAACCAGTACTACACCCTCGCCGGCCCCTGCACGCAGATGTGCCTGCTGGAGATCGCGGCACAGGCCATGACCGACACCGCGTCCGGGAGGGAGCTCCTGTCCGGCGTGGCCTCCGCCAAGGGCGTCACGCAGAACATGACCACCGGCATGGAGGCCAGGATGATGGGCGAGGTCTCGCTCGCCACCTGCGGCATGGACGTCGCGGATGTCAACCCGGTCATCGACAGGGTGGTCGGCCTCTACGAGAGGGACTTCGGGCACGCGCCCCAAGGCAAGCGCTTCCAGGACTGCTACGACGTCAAGGAGCTGGAGCCCACCGACGAGTACGTCGACCTCTACGACCAGACGATCGACCTTCTCGGCAACTGCGGCCTCGACATGTGAGTTCAGGCTTCCGGATCGTCGGACACCAGGTTCAGCCCGACGACGCCTCCGACTATCAGCGCGATGCACGCCCATCCGGCCAGATTCAGCGTGTCATCGAAAGCGAGAACGCCCACCAGCACTGATCCGACCGCGCCGATCCCGACCCAGACCGCATAGCAAGGCCCCGTCGGGAGTCCCGCGCGGAACCCCATGTTGAGCAGGTACATGCTCACCGCCAGGAAGGCCAGCATCAGCACGACGTAGAGGATGTCGGTGAACCCGTCGGACATCTTCATGAAGGTGGCCCAGGCGGTCTCTGCGACCCCTCCGGCAAGCACCCACATCCATCCGCGGTTCATTGCGAAGCCCCCGCGAAAAGCTCGAGCCCGACCACTCCGGCCAGGATCATGCCGACGAACACCATCTTCAGCGCCCCGACCCTCTCCCCGTACAGCAGGTACCCGGCAATCATCGTGCAGACCGCACCGATGCCCGTCCAGACGGCATACGCCACTCCGACGGACATGGTCTTCATGCCCATGCCCATCAGGCAGGGGCTGAGGACGGCGAAGAACACTGCGGCCAACCCCCATGCGAGGGTGCGCCTCTCGTCGAACCTCTTGAGTGCGACGACCCACACGGGCTCCAGGAGCCCGCCGGCGACAACCCAGAGAATGGCCGCGTCCATGGATGCGCCATGCCCCGCGCGTTTATAACATGGACTGTCCGCCGACAGTCGGGTCCGCAGGACCTCGATGGGGTGATGTCCAGCATGCCAGTCGCATCCTCAATCATATAAGGCTTACCTAACAAGTATAAATCCCCGTTCGTTGATTCACGTGGTAATGACGACAGGCAACCGCGAGGACTACCTCATCAACATCTTGAGGCTCACCGAGGGCGACGGAGTGGCCAAGACCACCGAGCTCGCCTCATACATGGGGGTGTCTCCCGCGAGCGTTAGCGAGATGATCAAGGTCCTGGCCAAGGAGGGACTCGTCGACTACGAGAAGTACAAAGGCGTCTCCCTGACCGAGAAGGGCCTGACCTACGCGCGCCAGCTCCGCAAGAAGCACCATGTCGTCGAGCGCTTCCTGACGGACTACCTCAACGTGGACCACAAGACCGCCCACGAGGAGGCCTGCCGCATGGAGCACGCGATCTCGGACGAGTCCGCCATCAAGATGTGCCATATGATGGGCACGCCGGTGGACGTCGACTGCCAGAGCTGCGTCACGCCATGCAAGGCCGTGTCCGAGGGGATCATGAACATCCTGCCCCTCAACAAGCTCTCCCAGAACCAGTCCGGGAAGATCTCCCACATCAAGTCGGACGACGCCGACGTTGTGAAGAAGCTCATCTCCATGGGATTCGTCCCCGGGAGGGAGATCTCCATCGAGGCCATCCTGTCCGACGGAGGGCCCCGCGTGGCCCGCATCGGCGAGGCCACCATGGCCCTCGACTACAGGCTCGCGTCCTGCATCTTCGTCGACGTGGCCGCCGCCGAGAACTGATCCCCCGGCGCCCCGATGGGGCACCGAACGCTATTAACCCTGAAGGGGATTCCGGGCGCATGACAGTCAAAGACTCCGTGCCCGCCGACGCGACCGTCGTCACCTGCCCCCTGGCCAGGGACGACTGCTCGGTCACAGGGTTCCTTCTTGAGAAGCAGGGCGAATCCGTCCTGTTCGAGAACCTGGAGGGCGGGAAGGCCCTCGGCAACAGGTTCTCCACCAGGGAGAAGATGGCCGCCGCCATGGGGATCCCCGCCGACGGCATCGTCGGGCACATCCTCGACGCCGTCTCACACCCCCTGGCCTGCACCGAAGTCTCCGATCCGGAATTCAGGCAGGTCTCCGTGGAGCTGGACCTCACGAAGCTCCCGATCCCCAAGTACTTCCCCGAGGACGGCGGCCGCTACGTCACGTCCGGCGTCATCGTCACCGAGTACGAGGGCATCAAGAACGTCTCCTTCCACAGGATGATGATCATGGGGCCGGACAAAATCGCCGTGAGGCTCGTGCCCAGGCACCTCTTCACCATCCACCGCAAGGCCAAGGAGAAGGGGGAGGAGCTCAGTGTGTCCATCTGCATCGGCGCCCAGGCCGAGGTGCTCCTCGCCGCGGCCACGTCCATGGACTTCGGGGCCGACGAGCTCGAGGTCGCCTCCGCCATGCACATGGCGGGACACGGCACCCCGCTGAGGGTCGGGAGGTGCGACAACGGCCTCCTGGTGCCCGCGGACACCGACTACGTCCTCGAGGGGAGGATCACCCTTGAGGAGACCACGGAGGGGCCCTTCGTGGACATCACCGGCACCTACGACTTCACCAGGCAGCAGCCGGTCATCGCCATCGACAGGATCTGGAGCTGCAAAGACCCGATCATGCACCTGCTCCTCCCCGGGGGATGGGAGCACTACCTCCTGATGGGGCTCCCCAGGGAGCCCATGATCCTCAGGGCCGTCCGCCAGGCCGTGCCGGGCGTCAGGAACGTCAGGCTCACCGAGGGCGGATGCTGCTGGCTGAACGGGGTCGTGTCCATCAAGAAGAACAAGGAGGGCGACGGCGTCAACGCCGGCATGGCCGCCCTGTCCGGGCACACCTCCATGAAGCAGGTCATCGTGGTCGACGAGGACGTGAACATCTTCGACGACAGGGAGGTCGAGTGGGCGGTGGCCACCCGCATGCAGGCCGACCGCATCGTCACCATCCCCGGCGCTGCCGGGTCCTCGCTGGACCCCAGCTCCCACGGGAAGACCACCTGGAAGGTCATCTACGACGCGACCGTCCCGCTGGACGCGGACAGGTCGCTCTACCAGAAGGCCAGGCTCCTCCGAGCCCGGTGAAAAAACCACCATCCCCGCGGTCACTCGGCCGCGGGGGCCTGCTGCTCCATGACGTTCTGCATGAGCAGCTCGCCCTTCTCCGTCAGGACCAGGATGTCGTCGACGTACTCCATGTAGCCGATCGTTAGGATCGTGTGCACGGAGCGGTTCGCGCTGTAGTCGGCCTCCACGTCCTGCCTGCTCCACCCCAGGTACTTGCGGACGTCCCTCTGCAGGGACGAGACGTACCGCGGGCGGTCCCTGCGGGGCTCCGCCTTCCTGCGAAGTGAGCTGAACAACATCTGCGGCGACTCCCATACTTTCCTAGTATATAAGTGTGGAATAGCCGAACGGCTCTGTCTGGCTATGTTAACCCCGACCCATGAACGGTCTTATGTTCCTCGTCTGTAGTTCGTTGAGTTCCCGGCTTAAAGGATGGGGCACGAGTGGTCCTACGCACCATCGCAGGTGCGGAGACACGATAGAATGAACAAGACCACTATGGCGGTATGCATGGTCACGCTGATCATGTGCATGACCATGGCCGTCACGATCGCGGGGGACCGGGACCTCGACGCGGACTACTCCGGCTACACGCCGAACCTGTCCAGCACCGTGGACTCGGGGACCTACCGCTACATGAACACCAACTACTCGGTGGCCAAGGACCTGACCGAGGGGGAGTACAAGGACTCGGGGATGCTGTACACCGAGGTCATCATCGACTGCGCCGTCATCCCGGCGAGCGCCTTCGAGAACTCGACCGTGTGGAGGGTGGTCCTCACCGACACGGTGGAGACGATCTGCGCGGACGCGTTCAGGGACTGCGACAGCCTCATCTCCGTCGAGAAGTACGGCAACACGGACATCACGATCGAGTCGGGGGCGTTCGCGGGATGCACCAACCTGTCCTTCTTCGACGCCAGGACCTACGCGACGATCGCGGAGGACGCCTTCGACGCGGACTGCGACGCCACGGTCCTCGTGGACGACAGCAGGGTCCCCGACATAACGACCGGCGGGATCGTCACCCTGACCGCGAACAGCAACGACATCGGGACGGTCTACTGGAGGAACTCCAAGATCAACTTCGCGTACATCGGGTACGGGCTCCTGGAGGGCGTGTACTCCGACGGGACCTCCGCGGGCCTCTCCCACTCCGTGCTGAGCTACGGGGACGTGTACAGCTACACCCCCGACGGCAAGGACCTGACCCTCCGCTACATGGAGGTCTCGGTCGACTACAGCGGGGCCTTCGGCCTCTCATCCGAGACGATCCGGATAACGGCGGCGTCCAACGACCTCGCCGGGCTCCCCGACGGGTACGACGGCGTGGAGTTCACGGGATGGAGCACCTCCGCAGGGAAGAGCGTGGGGACGACCCTGGAGGTCTCCGAGGTCAACACCCTCGGCAGCAGCATAACACTCGTGCCCGTGGTGGGGGACTTCACCGTCACGTTCGCGTACGACGATCTGCCGGACAGCGAGGGGATCACGGCGGTGTCCCCGCTCACGACCGGCTACGGCGGGACCTACCCGGACTGCAAGGACACCGCGCACTACGCCTTCGCGGGATGGTACGTGGAGGACACCGGGGAGACCTACGCCGCCGGCGACACCATCGAGCTGCTCAGGGACCACACGGCCACCGCCCAGTGGGAGCCCAAGCCCTACTACGTCTACAGGATCGTGTACCTCAACTCCGACGGCTCGGAGGCCGGGGCGTCCGAGGAGTGCGGCTACGGGCAGACCGCGACCGTCTCCGGGACGATAACCGCCGCGGGCACCGAGACGCAGACGTTCGACCACTGGACCGACGCATCCGGGAGCACCGTCGCCGTCGGTACGGCGTACACCATGACCGACGACGTCACCCTTACGCCCGTCATGGCCGACAGGGAGTCGTACCTCGTCACCTACGTGAGCCTGGGGACCGAGGTCCACACGCAGACGGCCTACGATGGATGGCCCATGACCGTGGACGCGGCCGACCCCTCGAGGGACGGGTACAGGTTCGCTGGATGGAGCCTCGAGGGCGCCGGCGGGCTGATCTGCGCCGGCGACGAGGTCCTGATAACCGCCGCATCCACCATGACCGCGTCCTGGGCGGAGCTCGGGACCTGCACGGTCACCTTCAAGTCGGACGGGACCGTCCTCTCGAGGACGGACGTGACCGTGGGGGAGACCGTGAAGATCCACGCCGACGTCTCGAAGGACGGGTACGTCCTGTCCGGATGGACCGACGGCGAGGGCACATTCGCGGACGGGTCCGAGGCCGCGGTGACCGACGACGTCACCTTCACGGCGGTCTGGACCGAGACGGAGAAGTGCGAGGTCAGGTTCCACCTGGCTGACGGCACAGTGGACACCCGCACGGTGGAGAAGGGCACCGAGGCGACGCTGGACGCCGAGCCCGGGACCAGGGACGGGTACTCCTTCGTCGGATGGTCCGAGACCGAGGGCGGCGAGAAGGCGTACGACGACGGGCAGACGGTGACCGTGTCCGCGGACATGGACCTGTACCCCGTGTGGACCGCGTCGGACACGGGGGACGATTCAGGCACAGGCGAGGACGGACAGACCGACGACGGACAGTCCGGGGACGACCAGTCGTCCGGAGGCTCTTCGGACAGCGGTTCATCCGACGACAGCTCTTCCGACGACAA
>JAUNXZ010000080.1:4020-6647 GCA_030539515.1 Thermoplasmata archaeon | reverse complement strand
CGTTCCAAACACCGTGTTGGTAACGGAGGCAATGACTTGAGCAAATCGGCATTGGTTATCGGCGGAGGAATCGCCGGAATTCAGGCGTCGTTGGATCTTGCGGACCGCGGCATACACGTCTACCTGGTGGACAAGGATCCCACCATCGGTGGTGTCATGTGCCGTCTCGACAAGACCTTCCCGACGAACGACTGTTCCGCGTGTATCCTCTCTCCTAAGATGGCGGACTGCGCTGGACACCCCAACATCGACGTTCTGACCTACCACGAGGTCCAGAAGGTCGAGGGTGAGGCTGGAGACTTCAAGGTCACCGTCCTCAAGAAGGCCAGGTACGTCAATCCCAAGGAGTGTACCGGATGCGGCGACTGTCTCGCCAAGTGTCCTGTGAAGAACATTCCTGACAAGTACGAGTTCGGACTCGTCAACAGGAAGGCCATCTACATCCCCCACGCGCAGGCCGTTCCCCGTGTCGCTATCATCGACGCGGAGCGCTGCAACATGATTCAGAAGGGCAAGTGCGGTCTCTGCGCCAAGAACTGCGGCAAGGGAGCCATCCACTACGATGACAAGGACGAGCTCATCACCATCGAGGTCGGATCCATCATCGCCGCGCCCGGATTCCAGGTCTGGAACGCCCAGCAGGCCACCGAGTACGGCTACGGCAGGTTCCAGAACGTCGTCACCGCCATCGAGTACGAGAGGCTCATGTGCGCGTCCGGACCCCACAGGGGACACATCGTCGTGCCCTCCAACGGAGAGGACCCCAAGAAGATCGCGTACATCCAGTGCTGCGGCTCCAGGTCCGAGAGGACCGGCTGGAAGAAGTACTGCTCGTCCGTGTGCTGCATGTACGCGGTCAAGCAGGCCATGATCACCAAGGAGCACGGTGACCTCCAGGAGGACATCTTCTTCATGGATATCAGGTCCTACGGAAAGGAGTTCGAGGCCTACATCCACAGGGGAGAGCGCGAGTACGGCATCAACATGCACAGGGCCGCCCGCGTGTCCAACATCGAGGAGGACCCCGAGACCAAGAAGCTCCTGGTCAACTACACCGACAAGGCGGGAGAGCCCGTCACCGACGAGTTCGACATGGTCGTCCTTTCCGTCGGTCTGGTGCCCCCCGAGGGAGCCCAGGAGTTCGCCGACATGCTCGGAATCGAGCTCAACGAGTACGGCTTCTGCAAGACGTCCGTCTACCACCCCCTGGAGACCACCCGCCCCGGCATCTTCGTGACCGGAGCGTTCGCCGCCCCCAAGGACATCCCGACCTCCGTCGCGGAGGCCTGCGGTTCCGCCGCCAAGGCCGGAGCCTGGATCGTGGACAAGGACTTCACCCCCTGCGCCCCCAAGGTCTACCCGCCCGAGAAGGACGTCGAGGGCAAGGAGCCCAGGATCGGAGTCTGGGTCTGCCACTGCGGAATCAACATCGGATCCGTGGTCGACGTCCCCGCCGTCACCGAGTACGCCAAGACCCTGCCCAACGTGGTCCTCGCCCAGGAGTCCCAGTACGCCTGCGCCCAGGACTGCCTCGAGGCAATCTCCGCGGCCATCCAGGAGCACGACCTCAACAGGGTCGTCGTCGCGTCCTGCACCCCCAGGACCCACGAGCCCCTCTTCAGGGAGGCCTGCAGGAACGGCGGTCTGAACAAGTACCTCTACAACATGGCCAACATCCGCGACCAGTGCTCCTGGATCCACATGCACGAGCACGAGGCCGCCACGAACAAGGCCAAGGACCTGCTGAGGATGTCCATCGCCAAGGCCCGCCTGCTCGAGCCCCTCGTCGGAGCCGAGATCCCGGTCACCAACGCCGCCGCCGTCATCGGCGGAGGAATCACCGGTATGAGCGCCGCCCTCGACATCGCCGCCCAGGGATACCCTGTGCACCTCGTCGAGAGGGAGAACGAGCTCGGTGGATACGCCCGCAACTTCCGCTTCAAGCAGGACGGAGTCGATGTCCAGGAGTTCCTCGCCGACCTCATCAAGAAGGTCAACGAGAACGACCTCATCACCGTCCACCTGGGAGCCACCGTCAAGGACATCCCCGGATACGTCGGCAACTTCAAGCTGCAGCTCGAGGGAGAGCCCGAGTACCCCGTCGGCGCCGTTCTGTTCGCCGTCGGAGCCTCCGCCTACGAGCCCACCGAGTACAACTTCGGCAAGGACCCCAAGGTCATCACCCAGACCGTCGCGGAGAAGAAGATCCAGGACGGATCCTTCGATGGAAAGGACGTCGTCTTCATCCAGTGCGTCGGATCCAGGAACGACAAGGTCGCCTACTGCAGCAGGGTGTGCTGCGCCCAGTCCTGCAGGGAGGCCATCGAGATCAAGATGGCCAACCCCATGGCGAACGTCACCATCATCCACAAGGACATCAGGACCTACGCGTTCCGCGAGGAGCTCTACCTCCGCGCCTGCCAGATGGGCGTCAAGTTCCTGAGGTACAACGAGGGAGAGCCCCTGCCCGACTACGACGGCAACGCCGTGAAGGTCTTCGACGCCACTCTCGGAGCGGACGTCGAGATCCCCGTGGACACGCTCGTCCTCGCGGCCGGAATCGCACCCGACAGAGAGAACAAGGAGAACCTCGCCAAGATGGTCAAGGTCCCCATCTCCAAGGACGG
>JAUNXZ010000080.1:1923-3920 GCA_030539515.1 Thermoplasmata archaeon | reverse complement strand
GAGAGAACAAGGAGAACCTCGCCAAGATGGTCAAGGTCCCCATCTCCAAGGACGGATTCTACTTCGAGGCCCACCAGAAGCTGAGGCCCGTCGACTTCGCCACCGAGGGTGTCTACGTCGCCGGAGCCGCCCACTGGCCCAAGTTCATGGACGAGTGCATCGCCCAGGCCTCCGGAGCAGCCTCCAGGATGCTGACCGTCATCTCCAAGGACAAGATCATCTCCGAGGGTATCACCGCCGTCGCCAACCCCGACCGCTGTGACGGATGCGGCGTGTGCGTCGGATGCTGCGACTACAACGCCGTATCCCTGGTGGAGCAGGCCAACGGAGGCTCCAAGAGCTTCGTCAACGCCGGTCTGTGCAAGGGATGCGGATGCTGCGTGGCTTCCTGCCCCGCAGGCGCGATGGAGCAGAGAGGATTCAGGAGCAAGCAGATCATCGCAGAGATCGACGCTTGCCTGGACTACCCCGTCGGAGGAGAGTGATTACGATGGCAGACTTCGAACCGAGAATCGTGACGTTCTGCTGCAACTGGTGCTCCTACGCCGGTGCCGACGGCGCCGGTGTGGCCAGGCTGCAGATGCCGACCAACTTCCGCATCATCAGGACGATGTGCTCCGCGCGTGTCGACCCCGAGTTCGTCCTCAGGGCGTTCTCCAAGGGAGCCGACGGCGTCATGGTCCTGGGATGCCACCCCGCCGACTGCCACTACATCGGAGGAAACTACAGGGCCCGCAGGAGGATCGCCCTCCTGAGGATGGTCCTGGAGCAGTACGGATTCGACCCCAAGAGGCTCAAGCTCGAGTGGGTGTCCGCATCCGAGGGAGAGAAGTTCCAGAAGACGATCGTCGAGTTCGTCGAGACGATCAAGGAGCTCGGACCCACCCCCCTTGTCAAGGAGGCGAACTGAATGGGATTCTTCGACAGGCTCTTCAACAAGAACAAGGACGCAAAGAACGACGAGCAGCCCAAGGCAGCCGCGAAGCCGGCCCCCAAGGCGGACGCCCCCAAGAGCGCCTCCGTCCAGGCCGCCGCTCCCGCAGCCGCTCCCGCCGCGACCCCCGCCCCCAAGGCTGAGGCCCCCAAGGCGGCCGAGGGCAACCCCGGACTGTTCGACTTCATCGTCCCGCCCGTGGCCAACGTCAACGACTCCAAGATCCCCGAGGACGCCAAGCTGTACCCCGCGGACCTCGGCCCCCTCCTCCCCGGAGCGCCCCCCGGCGGCAAGATCAAGCTCGCCATCTACTGGTGCGCCGCCTGCGGCGGATGCGACGTGTCCCTGCTGGACACCCACGAGAGGATCCTGACCATCGGCGACATGGCCGACATCGTCATGTGGCCCATCGCAGCCGACGGCAAGGAGAAGGACATCGCGGCCATGGAGGACGGCGAGATCACCGTCACCATCATCTCTGGAGCCGTCAGGAACACCGAGAACGAGCACATGGCCAAGCTGCTGAGGCAGAAGTCCAAGATCGTCGTCGCGTACGGAACCTGCGCCACCTTCGGCGGAAGCCCCGCCCTGGCCAACCTCGTGCCCGGCGGAGCCAACGAGATCATGGACTACGTCTACACCAAGACCCCGTCCTCGGCGAACTTCCAGACCGACTACCACAAGGACGCGCCCCAGGTGCCCCAGACGGAGACCACCGTCCCCGAGGGAGTGCTCACCCTGCCCACCCTCTACGACACCGTCAAGACCCTGGACCAGGTCATCGACGTGGACTACTACGTCCCCGGATGCCCGCCTCTCCCCGAGTCCATCACCCAGCTGCTCAAGGCCGTCGAGGACTTCGTCTACAACGGCGTGCCCCTCCCGCCCAAGGGAGCCTTCGTGGGAACCACCACCAGGACCCTGTGCGAGGAGTGCCCCCGCGCGAAGTCCGGTGCCAGGATCACCGAGCTGAAGGAGCCCTACCAGGTGGACGTCAAGGAGGATGTCTGCCTGATGGAGCAGGGAATCCTGTGCCTCGGACCCGCCACCATGGGCGGATGCG
>JAUNXZ010000080.1:0-1823 GCA_030539515.1 Thermoplasmata archaeon | reverse complement strand
TGCCTGATGGAGCAGGGAATCCTGTGCCTCGGACCCGCCACCATGGGCGGATGCGGCGCCAGGTGCACCAGGGTCGGACAGCCCTGCCGCGGATGCTACGGAGCGTCCCCCGACGTGCAGGAGCAGGGAGCTTCCATCTTCACCGCCGTCGCTTCCCTCTTCCCCATCCTGGACGAGGACCCGATCTGCGGCGAGGACGAGATCATCAAGATCATGAGCTCGATCAAGGACCCGCTCGGCTACTTCTACGCCTACACGCTTGGAAAGTCGCTGATCAAGAGGGCCGTCACCGAGAAGGGAGGTAACTGAAATGACCGGACCTGTAATATGGGATGAGAAGACCAAGGTGTCCACCAAGCGCGTCACGATCGACCCGATCACGCGTCTGGAGGGACACGGGAAGATCGAGATCTTCCTCGACGACAAGGGAGACGTGGAGAACGCCTACTGGCAGATCCCCGAGGTCAGGGGCTTCGAGAGGTTCTGCATCGGCAGGAGGGTCACGGAGCTCAACCAGATCACCGCCAGGCTCTGCGGTGTGTGCCCCGGCGCGCACCACATGGCCGCCACCAAGGCGATCGACGGATGCTACAACGCCAAGCCCACCGCCACGGCCTACCTCATCAGGGACGCGTTCTACAACGCCCACTTCGTCCACAGCCACATCGCGCACTTCTACGCCCTGGCTGCCCCGGACTTCGTGTGCGGACCCGCTGCCCCCGCAGCGGAGAGGAACGTCCTCGGTGTCGTGGGACACGTCGGGCTCGAGCTCGGCGGCCAGGTCATCAAGACCAGGCGTGAGGCCCAGGCCATCCAGGCCATCCTGGGAGGCAAGCCCACCCACCCGCTCATCGGAGTCCCCGGAGGAGTCTCCAAGGGAGTCTCCAAGGAGGAGCAGCAGCAGATGATCCAGTACGCCGAGGACATGGTGGCCTTCTCCAAGGCCTCCCTGGACGTGTTCAAGAGCGTCGTGCTCGAGAACAAGGAGTACATGGACATCGTGCTCAACAAGGACCTGTACTACCACGAGACCTACCACATGGGACTCGTCAACGACAAGGACCAGTTCGAGATCCTGGACGGACCCGTCAAGGTCGTCGACCAGAAGGGCAACGAGAAGGAGAAGTACGACGCGTACGACTACCTCGACCACATCGCCGAGGCCGCCGAGCCCTGGAGCTACGAGAAGTTCCCCTACCTGAGGAACCCCGGCTACAAGGGACTCGTCGACGGACCCGACTCCGGTCTCTACAGGGCCTCGCCCCTGTCCAGGCTGAACGTGTGCAAGGAGATGCCCACCCCCGTGGCTCAGGACGCCCTCGTCGAGTACCGCGGCATCCTCAAGGACGCCGGCGTCGACGGACCCTGCCAGTTCACCCTGTGCACCCACTGGGCCAGGATCATCGAGATGATCTGCTGCGCCGAGAAGTGCCTCGAGGACGTCAGCAACCCCGACATCCTGAACGGCGACTTCAAGCAGCACGACCTCGTCCCCGGCGGACGCGGTGTCGGATGCGTCGAGGCTCCCCGCGGAACCCTGACTCACGACTACACCTGCGACGAGAACGGAATCGTCACCGCCTGCAACCTGGTCGTCGGAACGACCAACAACAACGGACCCATCTGCATGGACGTTGCCAAGGTCGCCAAGGGCCTGATCCACAACTACGACGTCTCTCCGGGACTGCTCAACATGGTCGAGATGGCGTTCAGGGCGTACGACCCCTGCAACTCCTGCGCGACCCACGCCCTCCCCGGACAGATGCCGCTGACCGCGGTCATCAGGAACTCCGACGGAACCGTGTACGACACGATCTCCAGGA
>JAUNXZ010000004.1 GCA_030539515.1 Thermoplasmata archaeon | reverse complement strand
GGGTTCATGGAGACGGTGAAGCAATGAGGGTCGGATCCAGGGAGTCCAAGCTGGCGATGCGCCAGACCGAGATCTTCGTCTCCCGCATGGCCGAGAGCAACCCCGGCGTGGGCTGCGAGGTCGTGGGGATGAAGGCCCTCGGCGACATCGACCTCAAGTCGAGGCTGGACCAGCTCCCCGCCACCGGCGCCTTCGTCCGCGAGCTGGACGACGCGCTGCTCCGCGGCGAGATCGACTGCTCGGTCAACTCGCTGAAGGACATCCCCATCGACATGGACCGCGGCCTCGTGATCGGCGCCATGTTCGAGAGGGACGACCCCCGCGACGTCATCCTCCCGTGCCCGCTGGAGGACCTCCCGCAGGGCGCGAGGATCGGCACGGCGTCGGTCAGGAGGGAGAGCGTCCTCCGCGAGATCAGGCCCGACCTGGTCATCGAACCTCTGAGGGGCAACATCCACACCCGCCTGTCCCGCCTGGACGCCGGCGACTTCGACGCGATCATACTCGCGAAGGCCGGCCTCGACAGGATGGGCATCGACCGCCCGATGCACGTGCTCGACGACACCGTGTTCATACCGGCCCCGGCGCAGGGGATAATCGCGGTCGAGTGCAGGGCGGACGACGAGGGCACCCGCGCCATGCTCTCCAAACTCGACAGCCGCGCGTCCCGCCTGGAGGCGGGGGCAGAGCGCGGCATAATGAAGCTCATGGGAGCCGGCTGCTCGTCCCCCGTCGGGATAAGCGCCAGGCTGGAGGGCGACTCCATACACGTGAACGCGGTCTCGTACGGCTACGCCGACGAGCCCCGCCGCGTCTCCGCGGACATCCCGGTGGACTACGTGATGGACGAGCTGCTCGACATCGCCGAGTACCTCACGGCGAAGAGGGGCTGATACGATGAAAGGCAAGGTTTATCTGGTAGGTGCCGGCCCCGGCGACCCGGGGCTGTTCACGATCAAGGGTCTGGAGCTGCTCAGGACCGCCGACGTCGTCATGTACGACGCGCTGGCGAACCCGGAGCTCCTGGCCGAGTGCAGGGAGGGCGCCGAGCTCATCGACGCCGGGAAGAGGGCCAGGGACCACCACCTGAGCCAATGGCAGACCAACGAGCTCCTGGTGAAGTACGCCGAGGAGGGCAAGACCGTCGTCCGCCTCAAGGGCGGCGACCCGTTCCTGTTCGGCCGCGGTGCCGAGGAGGCCGAGGAGCTGAGGGCCGCGGGCGCCGAGGTGCACGTGGTTCCCGGGGTGTCCTCGTCGATCTCCGTCCCGGAGCTCGCCGGGATCCCGGTGACGCACAGGGACTACGCGTCCATGGTCACGTTCATCACCGGCCACGAGAAGGCCGACCGCGAGGGCGACCGCGTGGACTGGAAGTCGCTCGTGAACGGGCACGGCACGCTCGTGATAATGATGGGCCTCGGCAACGCAGGGAAGATCTCCGCGGACCTGATCGCCGGAGGGATGTCCCCGGACATGCCCGCGGCGGTCATCTCCAAGGGCTCCACGCCGGACCAGAGGGTGGAGGTCACCACGGTGTCCGGGCTCGAGTCCACCATAAAGGAGAAGGGCCTGGAGCCGCCCGGCATCATGGTCATCGGAGAGGTGGCCACGGTCAGGGAGAGGCTGGGTGACCTGATATGACCGTCCTGGGGTTCACGCGCCCCTCCAAGAGGCTCAAGGACTCCGTGAAGCAGGCGGAGGACATGGGCTTCACCGTGATGGCCGCGCCGTCCCTGGAGATCCTGCCCGGGGAGGACTCCGAGTTCCTGAAGCTGGAGTCCTCGCTCTCGGACGGGTGCGTGGCGGTGTTCTGCTCCGCCACCTCGGTGGAGGCATGCCAGACCCGCTTCGGAGGGGACCTGGCGGGGATGTTCTCCCGCGCCAGGGTCGTGTCCATCGGGCCGGCGACCACCAGGAAGCTGGAGGCGGCCGGGCTGAAGCCGGACTCCGTCCCCGAGGAGTTCTCCTCGTACGGCCTCGTGGAGCTGCTGCAGGGCGACGTCAAGGGTGTCCGCGTGATCCTTATCCGCTCGGACAGCGGCTCGGACGTGCTGTCCGACGGCATATCCGCGGCCGGGGCCGACCTCGTGGACGTGGCGGTGTACCGCCTGAAGGAGGTCGGCATGAGCAACGCGCTCCTGCACATGCTCATGTGCCTCAAGCAGGGCACCATCGACGTCATGGCCTTCTCGTCGCCCATGTCCGCCTCGTCCTTCGTGTCGGCGGTGGAGAGGCAGTTCGGGAAGGAGAAGGGCGATGAGTACCTGCACAACGTGAGGATAGCCGCCATAGGCAACCCCACGAGGCTCAGGCTCACGGAGCTCGGGTTCCCGCCGGACATAGTGCCGGAGAACGCCACGTTCGCGGACATGCTGGCCGCGATACGCGGGGCGGTCCCCGAGTGAGAAACGGATCCCGGCGGGGTTTCCCGCCGGCGTCCACTTTCAGTTGTTTATCAGTTTGAAGCAGCAGGGCACCTGGCGGCACGCCGTGGTGAAGAAGAACACCTGCGTGTCCTTCCCGTTCAGCGCCTCCAGGGACTTCTGCCAGTCGTTGATGGGCAGGTCCTGGACCACCAGCCACACGACCCTCCCGCCCTCGGAGGTCCTCCTCTGGAACTCGGCGGTGAGGTCCCTGCCGAAGTCGATGCCGTTGTCGCTGAGGTAGTCTCTGTCCAGGCGGATCACCCTGGAATCGGGCTCCTGGCGGGCGATCTCGTCGGTCACCAGGTCCACGAGGAAATCCAGTCCGTCGGTGCGCAGGCCGCCGAGGGAGCCCTCGGAGCCGTCGGAGACGAACCCGGCCACCTTGTCCCTGGGGTCGCCCTCCGCGGGGCACGAAGTCATGAACATGACGGCCCGAATCCCCTCCGGCCGTAATTATGGTTGTGTCCGTTCGGTCGGAACCGGGACAAGCGGTGCCGTGAGGGTGCATCATGTTTACAATTGTACACAATGCGGGGCGGGTTTATCACAGAATTGCTCAAGTATTAAGTACCGACCGGGCCAGTAGACCATCGAGGCGAAGGAACCGTGTCTTTCATCGACAACCAGGGAATCGTCGGGTGGGCGTTCCTCATCGTCGGAGTGCTCCTGCTGGCCATGGCCGTCGTCGGCCTCTACGACTGCACGGGGGAGGACAACGTCGCGGGCAACGCCGTCGTCTACATCGGGGTCCTCCTGGCGGCGATACTGTACACCCTGTTCGGGAACAGGGTCCGCACAGAATCGATCTCCGGCAAGGTGGACGTCCTTGGCAGCTACGTCAACATCGTGGGCGTGACCATCGTCGTCGAGGCGGTCTTCGCGGTCGTCGGGGGGCTCATCCTCGGCGAGGACGCGGCGTCCCTGATCGGCGGCGGCATCATCCTGGTCGTCATCGGCCTGATCGTCATGTGGGCCGGGAAGAGCGTCATGGACGGGAGGAAGACCTTCGGCGACAAGGTCCTGTGGGCGATCCTCGTCGTGGCGTTCTCCGTCGTGCTGGTGGCCCAGATCCTCTACATGGACTTCGGCGACGCCGTCAGCATCGTGGACGGGGTGCTCCACATCGTCATCTACGTCTTCATGATCGCCTACCTCCTCGACGGCGAGGTGAGGGGCGCCATGGGTATCTGAAGGCGGCCCCCGGGCGGGCCGTCCAGACACCTCCGGAAACCCTTTCCCTTCTCCGTTCCGCCGCCGTCCGGGCTCAGCTCTCTAGACTTGATTTCGGCGTTCCGAACCTGCCCGGGAGCGTTCATTCTATCTGAACATCGACCAGGGGCGAAGGAATGAAATTCCATGCTGGGTTATTTCGCTCTTTACGAAGAAGTTAGGAAATCATTATATATGCAGAAAAGGGCGTTACATATCTTGAGGTAAGGGTATCATGTCTTTCCTTGACAATCAGAAAATCGTGGGCACTGCCTTCTTCGTCATCGGAATTCTGATGGTGATCGCGGCTCTGCTCCAGCTCGTCGATGGTTTCACCCTCGACGGCGGTATCGGCGAGCACGCCGGTAACATCATCGCCGCCATCGGTGCGATCATCGCCGCAGTGCTGTACTTCCTGTTCGGAAACAAGGTCCGCACGGGATCCATCAGCGGCAAACTGAACATCCTCGGAAGCTATGTGAGCATCGTCGGAGTCACCTCCGTCATCATCGGAATCTTCGGTGCCATCGGTGCCATCATGAGCTCCCTGTCCTTCTGGGACAACGTGATCGTGATCATCCTCGGTCTGATCATCATGTTCATCGCCTCCAAGATCGGCGATGGCAAGACCACCACCGCGGACAAGATCATCTGGATCATCCTGGTCATCGTGTTCTTCCTGCTCCTGCTCGGGACCCTCGCCAGTCTCTTCGGGCTCTCCGGAGACGGACTCACGCTCATCCTCAACATCATCGTTGCCATCTGCTACGCCATCGTCTACCTGTTCATGCTCTGCTACATGTTCGACGGCGAGGTCAAGAAGGGCATGGGGATGTGAGACCGGTCCTCAAGATCGAGTAAAATCGACCAGAAACCTTTTCCCTCCCCGCCCATACCGACGCGCATGGCGTGTCAGTGCTTTCAGGGCGAGGAGGACGACTCCTCCACGCTTCCGCTGCGGATATCCGCCTTCGTGTCCGACCGCTCCCTCGGCGCGGTCACCGGGCCCAGGCGCATGGGCCGCGAGAACCTGGTGCTCGCCGTGGCCGACGTGGCGCGCTCGAACGGCTCGAAGGTGTCCGTGGTCCCGGGCGCCCCCGTCGACGACCCGGACGTCATACTGTTCATGCACTGGAGGGACATCGACGAGGCCCTCGTGGCCGCCAACCCGGGCGCCGACGTGCTCTACGGGCAGGACCTCTGCCACCAGGTGCCGTCGGTGGTCCGCGTGGTCAAGGGACGATGCATCTGGAGGTCCGATGCTCCGCACCAAAGAATATAAACCACTCATGGGAATCGACGCCCGATTACCATGGAAGTAGTCATCGAGAAATTCAACCCGTGGAAGGACACGCTCCTCATGGGCATCTTCATGCTCATCATCGGAGTCCTCCTCGCGGTGCTCAAGGCCGACGGCCTGAGGTGGATCCTCATCATCGCCGGCGTCTTCATGGTCGTCGTCGGAATCCTGTCCATGATCGGGACCGTCCAGTCCAAGTTCGCGGTGGGTTCGGCGATGGCGCTGATAACCATACTGATCGGGGTTGCGCTCATCCTGCTGCCCAACTTCTTCCAGGACGTCCTGATGGCCATCCTCGCCATCGCGCTCATCGTGATCGGCATCATCAACGTCATGGAGATCAACTCCGGCTATGCCGTCGCGGCAGGCTCCAAGGCCGTCTCCGTCATCGTCGGAGTGGTCCTGATCGTGCTGGGCGTCTACGCGATCCTCAACCTCGAGGGCACCGCGGACATCGTCATGATCATCATCGGCGTCCTCATCGCCGTGATGGGCCTGCTGAGGATCATCGGGGCGTACAACCTCAAGAAGATCTTCGACTGAGGAAATCGAAACGGTTTCGAGGCGGAGGGGCCCGTCCCCTCCGCCGTTCTCATCTCACTTCTGTCCCGTGATCTTGATCACGTGGTAGCCGAACTCCGTCTGGACGGGTCCGACGACGTCGCCCTCCTTGCCCGCGAAGCAGGCGTCCTCGAAGGGCTTGACCATCTGTCCCCTGGCGAACCAGCCCAGGTCCCCGCCCTTGGCCTTGGAGGGGCACTTGGAGAACCTCTTGGCCAGCGCGGCGAAGTCCTCGCCCTTGGCGAGGCGGTCGATGATGCTCTGGGCGTCCTTCTGGTTGGCAACCAGGATGTGCGAAGCGCGTACGGTCTTGACCATGCCGTCGGAATCGCCGTCCCCTTTAAGAAACAGGCGCACGGGATCCCGGGATTAACTGAGGTTAACAACGTTAACAGGTTGGCCATCCCTTATTAACCAGGGCGTCGAACGGGGTGGCATGATCTTCGTGTTCTCGGGTACGGGCAACTCGTTCGATGCAGCCAAGCGCATCTCCGGGGCCGGCATCGGCGGCGGCCTCGTCGACATGGCGCCCAGGGTGAGGTACAAGCGCTACTCGTACGACGCCGCGGGCGAGGACGTGGGCTTCGTGTTCCCCGTCTACTTCTTCGGACTCCCCTCGATCGTGAGGGAGTTCGCCAGCAACGTCACGGTGAAGAACCCCGGCAGGGTCTTCTGCGTCGCCACCTGCGGCGGGGAGTCCGGAGGGGCCGGCGAGATGCTGGCCGAGTGCCTGGGCGACCGCCTGAAGGTCGACGCCTTCCACGACGTGGTCATGCCGGACAACTCGGTGTTCATGTTCGACGCCCCGACCAAGGAGCAGGTCGATGCCACCATGGAATCGGCGGGGAAGGAGATCGAGGCGATAATCGCGTCCCTGAAGGCCGGGGAGTCCGGGGACATGACGAGGCACAAGGGGGACAGGGACTGGCGCGAGATCTACCCCAAGTACGACGAGTACCGCGTGACGGAGCCGTTCCGCGCCACGGACAAGTGCATCCAGTGCAGGATCTGCGAGGAGCTGTGCCCCGAGCAGGCCATCATGTTCTACCACCGCACGCCGGTGTGGGACGAGGAGAAGTGCTGCCTGTGCATGGGATGCCTGCAGCTCTGCCCCAAGGCCGCCATAGAGTACGGCGAGGGCACCGAGTCCCGCGGGAGGTACTGGAACCCGGTGTTCTACGAGAAGACGCTGGGCCTCCCCTTCAAGTACGACGAGTGACCCGCCGAAACCTTAGATATAGGCCCTCCGCAGTCCGAGTCCACATGACCGAGAAAGGATTCAGGGACGACGTCAACGTGCCGGAGGGCCCGCTGAACCCCCAGAAGCAGGCATTCGAGACCGTCATGCTCCACGCCGGGCAGGAGACGCCCGACCCGACCACCGGGGCGCGCGCTCCCCCCGTGTACATGACCACCTCCTTCGTCTTCGCGGACTGCGACGCCGCGGCGGACGTGTTCGCGCTCAGGAAGGCCGGGAACATCTACTCCCGCCTCACGAACCCCACCAACGAGGCGTTCGAGAGGAGGATCGCGGCGCTCGAGGGCGCCACCGCGGCCATCGCCGTGGCGTCCGGCGCGGCGGCCATCACCTACACCGTGGAGAACCTCACCCGCGCCGGCGACCACATCGTCTCCGCCAACACGATCTACGGCGGCACGTACAACTACTTCGAGCACACGCTGAAGTCGCACGACATCGGGTGCACCTTCGTGGACCCCACCCTCCCCGGGACCATCGCCAACTTCGAGAAGGCCATCAGGGACAACACCAAGATGGTGTTCGTGGAGACCATCGGCAACCCCAACGCCAACCTGATCGACATCGACGCGCTGGCGGAGATGTGCCATTCCCACGGCGTCCCCCTGGTGGTGGACAACACCTTCGCCACCCCGTATCTCTTCAGGCCCCTGGACCACGGCGCGGACATCTGCATAGAGTCCGCCACCAAGTTCATCGGCGGACACGGGCTCGTTCTCGGAGGCGTCGTCGCCGAGAACGGCAAGTTCGACTGGGAGGCCTCCGGCAGGTTCCCCTGGATGGTGGAGCCCGACCCCAGCTACCACGGGATCAGCTTCGCCAGGGACGCTCCCGGCGCCGCGTTCTGCACCCGCATACGCGCCATCATCCTGAGGGACATGGGCGCCTGCATCTCGCCCGTGAGCTCGTTCGCGCTGATGGAGGGCCTGGAGACCCTGTCCCTGAGGGTCGAGCGCCACGTGTACAACACCGAGAGGGTCGTGGAGTTCCTGGCGAACCACCCCAAGGTCGAGGTCGTCCACCACCCCATGCTGGAGGACAGCCCGGACCACGCGCTGTACGGGCGCTACTTCCCCAACGGGGCCGGCTCGATCTTCACCTTCGAGGCCAAGGGCGGCAAGGAGGGCGCCAAGCGCTTCGCCGACTCGCTGAGGATGTTCTCCCTGCTGGCGAACGTCGCCGACATGAAATCCCTGGTCATCCACCCCGCGTCCACCACGCACTCGCAGATGACCGAGGAGGAGCTGCTCGCCTCGGGCATCAAGCCGTCCACCATCCGCCTGTCCATCGGGTGCGAGAACGTCCGCGACATCATCGCCGACCTCTCGCAGGCCCTGGACCGCATCTGAACCCGCATGGGGACTCCCGCGGGAGTCCCCGCGGACCTTATATCCGCGCGCGTGCTTCCCCGGGGCAATGAATGGGACCAACAAGGCGATCGTGGGGATCGTCTTCGGGATTGCACTCGCATACTCGGCGCTATGCTTCGCGCCGACGATTCTGGGGATACTCGACGACGGCGTCGTGTCCCTGTACCTCTTCGCCCCACACGGGGAGGAGCTCTGGATCGACCTCTCGTCGTACGACTACTCGGTGAGGCTCACCGACGCGTTCAACCGCATGATCGACTTCGTGGTCGGCTACACCGGCGAGTCGGAGTACGTGGAGATCGCCTTCTGCGCGGCCGGCTTCGTCCTCGCCGTCGCGGGGATGTTCACATCCTGGGCGCTCGGCGTCAAGGGGGAGACCAATCCCGCGCAGTACCTCTGGACCCAGAGGCCCCGCGCCACCCGCAGGGCCCTGGGGGCCCCCTGGGGGCTCATCCCCGCCGCCTGGGGGAGGCACAAGGCCCTGGTGGTCATACCGGTCATCCTGCTCCCGCTTTACGCCTACTGGGCGCTGCTGATCACCCTGTCCATGGTCGTGCCGTACCTCCTCGTCAAGGGGATCGTGGGCGCCAAGGTCAGGTCCGCCGCCAAGAAGGAGGGCCGCAGCTTCGCCTCGTCCACGGGGTTCGCGGTGTGCCCCAAGTGCAAGAGGAAGTTCGAGAGGCCCAAGGTCCAGTGCCGCTGCGGCCTCATCCTCGACTATCCCGTGCCCAACTGCTACGGGTACAAGAGGCACACCTGCAACAACGGCGACAGCCTGCCCTGCGTCCGCGGGTCCAGGGCCAACCTGGCGACCGTGTGCCCGTACTGCAGCGCGCCGGTGGACTCCAGGGAGGCCAAGCCCGTGTCCGTCGCGATGGTCGGCGCCGTCGGCGCCGGGAAGACCACGCTGATGCTCGCGGCGGTCGGCGAGATATCCAAGGCCGCCAGGGCCAAGGACATCGTGGCCGAGGCCGCGACCGACGGCATCTCCAAGCAGGCCGTCACCGCCAAGGACTACGCCCCCAGGACCGCGTCCGGGGAGCTGGACTCCGAGAGCCTCTTCCTGAGGTCCAGGGACATGTCCGACAGGCAGATCGTCTTCAACGACATCTCCGGGTCCGAGTTCGAGCCCAGGGAGGGCAAGGCGCTGTTCGAGGAGTACTACCGCTACTCCAGCGGCATCGTGTTCGTGTTCGACCCCGTGTCCCTCGGGCGCGGGGGGCGCGGCGCCACGCCGATGGACGTGTTCGAGTCGTTCCACAGCATGTTCACGCAGATCAACGGCGTCGGTCCCGCCAGCGTGTCGTCCATCCCGTTCGCGGTGGTCGCGTCGAGGGCGGACCTCAGCCGCCTGGGCGACGACGGCGTCAGGAAGTTCCTCATCGACAACGGCCAGGAGGACTTCGTCAGGGTCATGGAGTCCCTGTTCAGCGACGTCCGCTACTTCTCCGCCTGCTCCTACGGCGAGGACACCGCGTCCGCGGCCCGCCCGTTCTGGTGGATCGTCGGGAAGAGCGATAAGGAGCTGGCCGGCAGCGTGAAGATCTGAGCGGACCTCGGTCCGACTCCTCAAACTGGGCGTCGTGGAGCATCCGGTAGTACCCTCCGAGCTCGAGCAGCTCCTCGTGGGTCCCGGACTCCACGATCTCCCCTCCGACCATAACCAGGATCCTGTCCGCGTGGCGGACCGTCGAGAGCCTGTGCGCGATCACGAACGACGTGCGCCCGGCGGTCATCCTGTCCATGGCGGCCTGGATCCTCTTCTCCGTGCGGGTGTCGACGGAGCTCGTCGCCTCGTCCAGTATTATCATCGGCGCGTCCTTGACTATGGCGCGGGCGATGGCGATCTGCTGCCTCTGGCCCACGGACAGCCCGGATCCCGGGCTCAGCACCGTGTCGTAGCCGTCCGGAAGGGACCTGACGTACTCGTCGATGCCGACGGTCCTGCACGCCTCCTCCACGGACTCCCTGGTGGCCCCGGCGCTGGTGAACGCCACGTTGTCGTGGACGGTGCCCTCGAAGATCCACGAGTCCTGGAGGACCATGGAGAACTGGTCCCTGACCTGGGCCCTGGACATGGACGACGTCGGCACGCCGTCGATGAGGATGCTCCCGGACCAGGGGTCGTGGAACCTCATCAGCAGGTTGACGATTGTGGTCTTGCCCGCACCCGTGGGGCCGACTATGGCGACGGTCGAGCCGGGCTCCACCGTCAGGTCCAGCCCGTGTATGATCTCGGTGCCCTCGACGTACCCGAACCTGACGCCGCGGAACTCCACGCGTCCGACGGCCCTGCCGAACCCGGGGAGCTCGGGGTCCTCGTCCATCTCGGGGAGGCTCAGGAAGTCGAACACCCTCTCGGACGCGGACGCCACGGACTGCATGCGGGCGATGACGTCGGCCATCTCCGCGACGGGCATGGTGAACATCTTGATGTACACGATGAACGCCGCTATCACGCCGTACTCGATGGTGCCGTCCATGATGAGGATGGACCCGGCTATGCACACGATCACGTAGCCCAGGTTCCCGATGAAGTTCATCAGCTGGGGCATCATGCTCGTAGCGAGCCTGGCGCGGAAGGAGGACTGGAAGAGCCTCTGGTTGATCTCCCCGAACTCCCTCGAGCTGTTGTCCCACCCGTTGTAGGTCCTGACGATGTCGTGGCCGTAGTAGACCTCCTCCACGATGCCGTTGATGCCGGCCAGGTCCCTCTGCTGGGCGACGAAGTACTTCTGGGTGCGGTGGGTGACGATGTAGAGCACGCCCATCCCGACCAGCGTGGGGATGACGGCGACGATGGCCAGCATCCAGCTGGTGTAGAACATCATGACCAGCGTCCCGATGATGGTGAACGCCACGTTGAACGTCGTGGCGAAGCTGTCGCCGGAGCTCTTGCGGACGGTGTCCGTGTCGTTGGTCATGCGGCTCATCAGGTCGCCGACCTGGTGCGACTCCAGATAGGAGAACGGCAGGCGGAAGAACTTGCGGGACAGGTCCCGGCGCATCCTGTCGCCCACCCTCTCGGACGAGCTCGATATGATGTAGTTGGAGGCGGTGTTGAGCCCGAAGCTCAGCAGGTAGATCGCCAGCAGCGTCAGGGCTATGCCGCCGATCCAGGCCATGTCCAGGTCGGTGCGGCCGGATATCGCGGCGGATATCCCGTCGGTCATCACCTCCAGGAACTGGGGCCCGATCAGGGCGAGCACGGTGGCGAACAGCATGAGGACCATGCCGGCGAGCACCGCGCGGCGCTCCCTGCCCATGTATGCGAAGAGCGACTTCATCGCGCCCGAGAGGCTCCTGGGCTTGGTCACCTGGCGGGACCACATGGGCCCCCTCGGGGGACCCCTGGCGCCGGGCTCACCGCTCGTCATCGAAGTCCTCCAGCTGCGACCTGGCGATCTCGCGGTACAGCTCGCACCCCTCCATCAGCTCGGAGTGCCTCCCGTACCCAACGACCCTGCCGCGGTCCAGCACGACGATGCGGTCGGCGTCCAGGATGGTGCCGACCCTCTGCGCCACTATGATCTTGGTCGCGCCCGCGGTCTCCCGAGCGAGCGCGTCCCTCAGGTTCCTGTCCGTCCTCGAGTCGAGGGCGGAGAAGGTGTCGTCGAAGATGTAGATGGGCGGGTCCTTGCACACCGCGCGGGCGATGGACAGCCTCTGCTTCTGCCCCCCGGACAGGTTCCACCCGTGCTGGGAGACGTCGGAGTCCAGGCCGTTCGGCAGCCTCTCGACGAGGTCGTCCAGCTGTGCGATGCGGACCGCCCGCATCGCCTCGTCGTCCCCCTTCCCGGAGGACCCCCCGTAGCAGACGTTCTCCCTCATGGTCCCGGAGAAGACCACCGCCGTCTGGGGCACGTACCCGACCATGGAGGACAGCTCGTCCTCCGAGTAGTCCCTGACGTCCCTCCCGCCCACCGTGACGCGCCCAGAGGACGCGTCGTAGAGCCTGGCGATGAGGTTCACCAGCGTGGACTTCCCGCTCGCCGTCGGTCCGATGATGGCGAGCGTCTCGCCCTTCCGGACGCTGAAGGACACGCCGTGCAGCACCTCGACCCCGGTCCCGGGGTACGAGAAGCTCACGTCCTCGAAGCTGACCTCGCCGGGGTCGGAGGCGTCGGCGGCTGCAAGCGCGCCGTCCCCGAGGGCGGGCTCGTGCTCTATGACCTCCTCTATCCTGCGGGACGAGACCATGACGTTGGGCAGCTCCCTGAGGATGCCGCTGGCCAT
Organism: Thermoplasmata archaeon; assembly: GCA_030539515.1. Lineage (GTDB taxonomy): Archaea > Thermoplasmatota > Thermoplasmata > Methanomassiliicoccales > Methanomethylophilaceae > Methanoprimaticola. The sequence continues at coordinate 18,817 of JAUNXZ010000004.1, read as the reverse complement.
CATGACCGCGGACAGCACCTGCGTTGCGTACGAGGTGAACACGATCATGTCCGAGAACAGCAGCATCTGCTCCTGCGTGTTCCCCGCGGAGGCCTGTATGAGGCCGGCGCCCACCCAGTAGATGGCCATGGTGAGGAAGCTCATCATGGAGGTGGCCAGCGGGTGCATCGGCGACATTATGTGGACGGCGGACAGCGAGTTTCCCAGGAGGTTGTCCGAGGACTCCTCGAAGCTGCGGGTCCTGTGCGCCTCGCCGTTGTAGGCGCGGATCGTGCGCATGCCCTCGAGCTCCTCGCGCGTCTCGCCGTTGACGGCGTCGACGAACCACTGCATCCTCCGGATGTACGGGATGCCGCGGGACATGATCAGGCCCATGGACACAAGCAGGATCACCATGGCGAGGGCGGTGACCGCGGTCCACTCGAAGGCGCTGGACGTTATTTTGAACACGGCCCACACCGCGAGGATCGGGGCCTTGATCACCATGTTGATGGCGCGGGCCATGAACTGCTGGATGTGGTAGACGTCGTTGGTGGACCTGGTGACCAGCGACGCGACGGAGAACGAGTCCAGGTCCTGCCTGGACCAGCCGGACACGGCGGAGAACTGTCTGTCCCTCAGCGTCCGGCAAAGCGCCGACGCGACCCTGGCGGCCAGCGTCGCCGTGCATATCGCCATCCCCAGGCTCAGGAACGCGCAGGCCATCATGTCGACGCCGCAGGAGGCGATGACCTCCGTGGCCGTCCCCGCCTGCAGGTGGTAGGTGATCTCCGACATGTACTCCGGGATGCGGAGGTCCAGGTACACCTGGCCCGTGATGAGCGCGACGCAGCAGGCGACCATCGCCCAGTCCCGCCTCCGGAGGTATCTCAGAATCATCAGGCATCACCAGCGCGTGTACGCCGGTCCATGCGCCGGCGCGGTTATATATCCTCCCGACGGACCGCGCGCGGTGTCGGCGGAATCCCGCGGTGATAGGACCTTATAGCATATCGCGTCGGTTGGATTAAATATCCATCATTATCGTTATATGTTGGTGTCCCCGGAGCCAGTGCCAGACTCCCCGCGGATGCCAGAATCCGATGATTCTAGACTCTAAGAACTTTAGAACACTACTATTCATAAGTTATTTTAGTCGACTATAGGGTAGAGGGTGGGAATGGAGGAACGGTTCGAAGGCATATCATGTGGCGTTACGCTTTCCGATTCGATGCACCGCAAGCTGCGGCGCATCGCGGTGCTCAACGAGAGGGTCTACGACATGGTGGTCCCCCCGGAGGAGCTGCTGGACTACATGTCGGAGGCCATCGCCGCGGACCTGTCCTTCACGTTCCCCGACGAGGCGTCTCCGGAGAGGATCCGCGGGTTCCTCGCGGGCGCCGAGCCCGACGGGAGCATCTGCTCCCGCGTGGTCTGCCTGAGGCTCTCCAGGCCGAAGCCGTACCCGTGGACGGTGGACACCGTCTCCTCGACCCACAGGAGGCTCATGGAGGGCGTGCCGGGGTGCGAGCCCGGCCGCGTCCGCAACGGCCCCTACATGCCGGCCGAGGGCGGCCCCCGGGTCCCGGAGTGGCTGCAGCCCTATGCCGAGGTCACCCTGGCGGACGTGGTCCGCACGATGAACGAGTCGGCGTACCACCCCGTGATCGCGCTGTCCCTCTTCTGGAACACCATGGAGCTCCTCCAGCCCTTCCAGGGGGACAACACCATGTTCAACGGCGAGCTCCTGGTGATGGCGTTCAAGTCGTGGAACCTCCGCGGCATGGGCCGCACGTCCCTGGCGAAGCACCTGGTCGCCGCTCGCATCCCCATGGAGTGCGCCCGCCGCGAGTTCCTGGAGTCCGGGAACCCTAACCTGATGGCGTCCGTCACCATCGACTGCTGCATATCCGCGCTGGAGGAGGCGGAGCGCACCCTCGCGCCCATGGACATCTCCTCGAAGGTCGACGGCCTCACCGGGACGATACTCCGCAGCGCCCGCAGGCAGCGGTCGTTCACCCTGAGCGACATCCACGGCTGGGTCGGGGACATAAGCGACCAGACGTTCAGGTCCAGGCTGTCGGCGCTGATCGACGCCGGCGTGATAAGGAAGGTCGGGAACACCCGCGGGGCCAGGTACGAGTACGTGGACCCGTTCATGCGGGTCAGGGAGAGGAACGGCGGGCCGCCGCCGTCCCAGGGCGACGACGACCTCGTCATGAAGCGCCTGCGACGTCGGCGCCTCTTGGACTTCTTCTCCGGCTCGGGGTACGCGTCCCCGATGTCGAACTCCCCTATTATCGAAACGAGCATGGCGTCCGCGTCCTCCAGGGCCTGCTCGCCGAGCATCCCGTTCTGGACCTTCCAGACCAGCGTGGCGGCGTCGCCGATGACGCGCCCCTTCGGCGTGAGGGCGTAGATGTTGAGGCTGTACTCGTACTCGCCCATGGTGTCCTTCCTCATGGTCACCATGCCCTCCTGCCTGAGCCTGCGGAGCTCGCGCGCGACCGTCCCCGGGTCCTCGCGCAAAGAAGTGGATATCATCTGCTGGTTGGTCTCGCCGCGCCTCAGGAACATGAGGATCTTGGTCGAGTGTGAGTACTCGACCGAGGGCACGCAGGGTGCGAGGAACCTCTCCTTGCCGGTGCCGGATTCGCTCGTCTCGGTCATCGGACGCTGTAAAATGCGTTCTAGGTTATGATAAACTTCCAGGTTTGTTGCACAGGGGATTACTTTAGCAATACAAGAGTGCTATTTGCCATGCGGTATATATCCGCCGGCAGGCATCCTAGGGCCCGCATACGCACCGCGGGCGGATTGCCGGGACGTACGCTCCTCGGGGCTAGGTCCTTCGAGCGTCGAATCGGCGCCCGTCCCTGTGCTCCGCGCACCTGCGGACGAACGCCAGGGCGATGTCCGGGTTCGAGTAGTAGTAGAGGTGCGGGTATCCGGCGAGGAGGGTGCCCGTGTCGTGCATGCACCTGTACGTGTCGCCCTTCCTCGAGGCCTCCCAGTCCTCCCCGTTGGACTCGCTGTCCCAATAGTGGAACTCGTGGCCCTTGACCTCGATCGGGCCGCCGGCGACGCCGTCGTCGACCACGGGCCTGAGCGTCACGTATCCGAACCTGCAGAGCTTCCCGGTGTTCCACGTCCTCCCGGGGATAACGCCGCACATCTTACGGTCGACGCCGTCGCGGTCCTGCATCGTCCCGTGGAGGTACATGAACCCGCCGCACTCGGCGATGCACGGGAGGCCTTCCGAGACCTTTCTGCGGATGTCCTCCAGCATGGGGCGGTTCGCCTCCAGTTCGGCCCCGTGCAGCTCCGGGTACCCTCCGGAGAGGACGATGCCGTCCACGTCCGGGAGCGCGGGGTCGCGCATGGGCGAGAACCTGACGATCTCCGCGCCGCACCTCTCCAGGAGCTCCACGTTGTCCTCATAGGTGAAGCAGAACGTGTCGTCGTCCGCGAGTCCGATCCTGACCTTCCCGTCGACGTGCCCGACCTCCGGGGCGGAGTACTCCAGGTCCGGGGCGTCCCCGGCGATGCGAAGCAGGAGGTCGATGTCCAGGGAGCCCTCCAGCACCTCGGCGAGCCTGTTGAGCTTCTCCCTGAGGGACTCGATCTCCCCCGGGAGGACCAGGCCCAGGTGCCTGCTCTCCAGCACGAGGTCCGTCACCTTGGGGACGTAGCCGACCGGCTCCAGCCCCATCTCCCTCACCTTCGGGGCGAGGGCGTCGTAGACCCTCTTGGACATCTGGTTGAAGATGACTCCGCGGATGTTGTTGGGCGCGAACTCCTTGAACCCCTTCACCACGGCGAGCGATGAGAGGGAGGATCCCCTGGCGTTGACCAGGAGGATGACGGGCGCGCCTATCTTGTTGGCCACGTCGCAGGAGCTGGACTCCGTCCCGTCGAAGGTGACCCCGTCGTAGAAGCCCATCACACCCTCGATCACGGACACGTCGCACTGCTCCGCGGTCCTGCCGAACAGGTAGCGCAGCGTCGGGTCGTCCACGAAGTAGGTGTCCAGGTTCTTCGAGCGGGTTCCTATGACGCGGGCGTGGAACATCGGGTCGATGTAGTCCGGCCCGCACTTGAACGACGCCACGCGGAGGCCGCGGTTCACCAGCGCCTGCAGAATCCCGCAGGTCACCAGGGTCTTCCCGCTCCCGCTGGCCGGGGCGGCGATCATGAACCTGGGGAGGCTCATCTGCCCCTCACCACCGCGATGTACACGGGGTTCTGCCCGAACATCAGGTGGTACCCTCCGAGCTTCTTCGAGCGGGCGACGGAGACGCTGACGATCTCCTCCTCCACGAGCCCGAGATCCTTGATGACCTGCGCCGTCTCGGCCATGGTCTCGATGGTCACGGAGTTGATCGCGATGCGGACGTCCGGGTTCTTGGACAGGAGGCACTCGACGATCTGCCTCAGGTTCCCGGAGGACCCGCCGATGAACGCGTGGGTGGGGGGCGGCAGGTCCCTCAGCGCCTCGGGCGCCAGCCCGCGGACGACCTCCACGTTGGGGGTCTTGAACGATTTCTTGTTGACCTCGATGAGGTCCGCCGCGGCGGTCTCCTTCTCGATCGCGTACACCATGCCGTTGACGGCGGTCAGGGCCATCTCGATGGTGACCGAGCCGGTCCCCGCGCCGATGTCGTAGACGACCGCGTCGTCGGTGAGCTTGAGCTTGGCGACGGACAGCGCCCTGACCTCGGACTTGGTCATCGGCGCGTCCCCGCGGGTGAAGTCCTCGTCGGGGATGCCGATGGGGTTCCTCCTGTCGGGGTTCTTGTTGAATATCATGGCGACGCAGAGGCTGCCGAAGGACTGCTCCAGCAGCTCGGCGGGCGTTCCGCGCACGACCCTCTCGCCGGGGTAGCCGAAGTCCTGGCCCACGGCGACGTCCACGTCCATCCCGTAGTCCAGCAGGAGCCTGCACAGTGCGTGCACGGTGTCCTCCCCGGAGAGCAGCGTGAAGACCTTGGCGTTGGTGCGGGCGAGGCCGACGATGTTCGCCTCGCGGCCGTGGGAGCTTGTCAGGCAGGCGTCCTGCCAGGTCTCGCCGAGCTTCGACGCCAGGTAGACCATCGAGGATATGCCGCACTCGACCTCCACGTCGTAGACGGAGCGGTCCAGGCGGGCCAGCAGCTGCTTGGCGCCGCTGTAGAACCCCGTGTCCCCGGACAGCAGGCACGCCACGTCGGTGTACTCGGGGTGCTCCGCGAGGTACTCGGCGATCCTGTCGGCGCGGTACTCCTCGAGGGTGTCCATGCCGGAGGTGTCCACGGACTCGAGCATGCGCTTGGCGCCGATGGCGAGGTCGCATCCGGCGAGACGCGCAGCGGCCCTCTGGGTGAGGTCCCCGGGTCCCATGCCGATTCCTATGAGCGTGACGGACCTGCGTCCAGCCGGGACGCCGGCGTCCGAGTGCTCCAGGCCGAGCTCGTCCTCCGCGGCGCGGACGGCGGCGTCGAACGGGAGCCCCTCCTCGTCGGGCTTCCTCACGAGGACGATCCCCACACCGGCCCTGCGGGCGGCGCGGACTTTCTCCATGAAGCCTCCGATGTCGCCGGAGTCCTTGGTGACGAGCCATGCCGCGCCGGATTTGCGGAGCGCGGCGAGGTTCTCCTCCTCGGTGAACGGCCCCTGGGCCGCGATCAGGTTCCTCCCCTCGAACCCGAGCTCCATCGCCTTGTCGATCGACTCCCTGGTCGAGAGCACGCGGGCGACGACCCGCTCCCTGTAGTCGGGGATTCCGGCGTACAGGTGCAGCTCCTTGGAGCCGGTCGAAGCGAGGACGACGCCGTCTTTCGACTTCAGGAACTCCACGGCCTCTGCGACGGAGCCGACCTCGGTCACGTCGTCCGGGGTCCCGCTACCGGCCCTCAGCAGGCGGATCATGGGGACGCCTGCGGAGGCGCATCCCTCGGCTATGTGCTCCGAGATGGTCCTGGCGTACGGGTGGGTGGCGTCGACCACGAGGCCGAACCCCTCGCCGCGTATCAGGGCGGCGATGCCCTCGGCCCCGCCGCAGCTCCCGACGCGGACGTCCACGCCGTCGTCCTCCATCACGGCCGCGCCGTACTCTGTGGCGACGCTGACGGTGACGGGGACCCCTTTGGAGGACAGGTGTCTGGCGAGGGCGCGGCCCTCGGTCGTTCCTGAGAATATGAGGACTTTCTTCATGGGAACCTCGGTGAAATCGGTTTGGAGCACACCGCGGCGGTCATGCCGGACTCCGCGGTCTTCCTCCTGATGAAATCGGCGCCCCCGGCCCTGGCGGCGGACCTCTCGCAGACGCAGTCCACCGACGTCACGCCCGCCACGAACTCCGAGGCGGTGAACTCGCCGGGGACGGCGTTGAGCTCCGCGGCGGTGTAGAATACAGACGGGACGCCCAGGCCTTCGGAGAGCGAAAGTATGGCCTCCTCGTCCCTCTTGATGTCTATGCTGGCGACGGCGGCAACGCGTTCGGGCGCTATGCCGTCCTCCGCCAGGATCCTCCGTACGAAGGCGTCCATGGCGGACGGGTCGGTCCCGCGCCTGCACCCCACGCCCAGCACGATGTCCATCGGCGTGAGGTTCAGCGTGGTCCCGAACGGGCGCGACGACGGGTCGCGGGATATGCGGACGCCGAACTCGCCGGATTCCGCGGCGGTGAGCCCCGCGGGCAGGCCGCCCTCCACGGGCAGCTCCGAGCTGAATCCCACGAAGCGTCCGTCCAGCACCCTGGCGGAGACGTCCTTGGCGACCTTCATGTCGGATATGCGGAGGCCGTTGGCCCTCGCGAACGTGTCCACCGCGAACCTGCCGTTCAGGTCGGTGGCGGTGGTGACGATCGGCTCGGACCCCATGCGCTCCGCGATCCTCGCGGTGAGCTCGTTGCAGCCGCCGATGTGGCCCGAGAGCAGGGCTATCGCCCACCTCCCGTGCTCGTCCATGGCGACGACCGCCGGATCCTCCGTTTTACATTTGATAAACGGGGCGATGTGCCTCACGGCTATCCCGACCGCCCCTATGAACACTATGGCGTCGCACTCCGCGAACGCCCTGCCGGTCCACTCGGACAGGCTCCCCTCGATCCTGTCCACGCCCAGGGTGTCCGAGGACGTCTTGCAGAATATCGAGACGTCGTCCTCGCGGAGCGCGTCCCTGAGCCTCAGCGCGGTGGCGCACCCGTTGGTGGAGAACGCGACGGCGGAGATCCTCAACTGCCCTGCCCCCTGACCTCTTCCAGGAGCTCCTCCGCCAGGGAGGTGCCCCCGAGCATCCCGTAGACCGACGAGAACATCACCGCCCCGACGCGTATCGCGCCGCCGGTGCGGTGGTTCATGTGGAACTCGACCTTCTCCAGCAGGAGGGCGGAGACCTTCTCCACCAGCCCCTCCGATGCCAGCACGTCGAGGGCGTCGTCCGTCGAGATGCAGCCCATGACCCGCTTCACGCAGTCCAGGCTGGCTCCGCACATTGCGGCGTTAGACGCGAGGATCTCCATCCTGGCGTCGGCGTTGCGGGAGTGGGTGTTCATGATCCCGCCGGCGACCTTCACCAGCTTGCCGAGGTTCGACACGAGCACGACGTCCAGCTTGAGCTCGACCGCGTAGTCCAGCATCTCGCCGACGAAGTTGCTGCACTTGACGGCCACGTCGGAGTCTATCCCGCCGATGCCGTCGGAGAAGTCCTTGCCGTAGTTGCCGGGGACCACCAGGAGCACCCTGTCCCCGTTGGCGGCCCGCATCCTCATCTCGGTGCGGATTGTGTCCACCAGGGCGGTCTCGCTCATGGGCTCGACTATCCCGCTGGTCCCGAGTATCGAAATCCCGCCCTCGATGCCGAGGCGGGGGTTGAACGTCTTCACGGCGATGGCGGCGCCCTCCGGCACGGAGATGACCGCCCTGAACCCGCCGGTGTAGCCGAGGGAGGACGCCACGTCCTCCAGGGCCTCCCTTATCATGGCGCGGGGCACCCTGTTGATCGCCGCGTTCCCCGGAGGCTGGTCCAGCCCCCTGCGGGTCACGCGCCCGACCCCCTCCCCGCCGTCGATCTCGATCCCGGAGGGGATGAGCGTCACCTCGGAGTAGACGAGCGTGCCGTGGGTCGCGTCGATGTCGTCCCCGCCGTCCTTGCGCACGGCGCAGGACGCGGAACCATCCCCGGAGCGGGGGTCCTCGACGGGCAGGTCGAGGACGATGCCCTTGGGGGTGGCGATGGTCACGGTGCCGGCCGGGCTCCCGAGCGCCAGCAGCGCCGCGGCCTTGGAGGCGGCGGCCGCGCAGGTGCCGGTCGTGTGGCCTCTTCTCAGCCGTTTGTTGTTGACGAAAACGTAGAGTTCCTCCGGATCCCCGCTCATGCGCTGCCCTCTTGATGTTGGACGAATCGACCAATCCATTATATTATGTTCCGTGCATAGGCCCCAGCCATAGGAAGTGTGTTGTGGTATGGCTGGCAAGCTATATGGAATAGGCGTCGGCCCCGGCGATCCAGGCCTGCTGACCCTGAAAGCCAAGGGCATCCTCGAGAGCAGCGGCGTCATCGCGTACCCGGTCCGCAAGGCGGGCGAGAGGAGCACCGCGTTCGACATCATCAGCCAGGTCGTCGACGTCTCCGAGAAGAGCGTCGAGGAGTTCCTGTTCTCGATGGACCCCGACGACTCCGTCAGGGAGAAGTGCAGGGCGGACGCCATGGAGAAGATGTGCAGGCTCCTGGACAACGGGGAAGACATCGCCATGGTCACCCTGGGCGACGTCGGCGTCTACAGCACATACATGTACATCGACCGCGAGATCGCGTCCCGCGGCTACGAGACCGAGGTCGTGCCGGGCATCCCGTCGTTCTGCCACGGGGCGGCGCTCGCGTCAATCCCGCTCATGATCGGGAACGAGGGCCTGGCCGTGGTCCCGGTGGCCAAGGAGAACTCCGCGCTCCTCAGGGAGGCGCTGGAGAGCTTCGACAACGTCGTGGTGATGAAGGCGTTCAAGTCCATGCCGCTCATCGCGTCCATGATGGACGAGATCGGCATCCCCCGTTCGGGGGCGACGGTAGTCAGCAACGTCGGCATGGACGGGGAGTACATCGGTCCGATGGACACCGAGCGCCAGTACGGCTACTTCACCACGGTCATCATCAAGAAGGAGAGCGGAGGCGAGGACATATGATTTCATTCATTGGAGCGGGCCCGGGAGACCCCGAGCTCATAACGATCAAGGGAAGGAGGCTCATCGACCAGGCGGACGTGATCATCTACGCCGGGTCCCTGGTGAACCCCGACGTGCTCGCCGGCCACAGGGACGGCGCGGAGATCTACAACAGCGCCCTGATGGACCTGGACGAGGTCATCGCGGTCATGGAGAAGGCCGAGAAGGAGGGGAAGAAGGTCGTGCGCGTGCACACCGGCGACCCCGCCATCTACGGCGCCCACAGGGAGCAGATGGACAGGCTGGACGAGCTCGGGATAACCTACGAGGTCATCCCCGGCGTGTCCTCGGCGTTCGCCACCGCCGCCGCGCTCAACGCGGAGTACACCATGCCCGGGAAGAGCCAGACCGTCATCTTCACCAGGATGGAGGGCAGGACGCCCATGCCCCCCGGCGAGAAGCTGCAGGACCTGGCGAGGCACCACGCGACGATGGTCATCTTCCTGTCCGTCGGGTTCCTCGACGAGATGGTGAAGCAGCTGGAGGAGGGCGGCTACGAGCCCACCACCCCCGCGGCCGTCGTGTACAAGGCCTCCTGGCCCGACCAGAGGATCGTCCGCGGCACCATCGCGGACATCGCCCAGAAGGTCGCCGACGCGGGGATCAAGAAGACGGCGCTCACCGTCGTGGGGGACTTCCTCGGCGACGACTACGAGCTCTCGAAGCTGTACGACAAGGGATTCACCACCGAGTTCCGCAGGGCGAAGGAGTGATATCATGGCGAAGGGAAGGCTCCACGTTGTGGGATTCGGGCCCGGCGGGAAGGACGACATGACGTTCCGCGCCGCCAGGGTGATCGAGGAGGCCGACGTCGTCACGGGATACACCACGTACGTCAACCTCCTGAAGCCCATCTTCCCGGACAAGGTCTACAAGGCCACCGGGATGATGAGGGAGGTCGAGCGCTGCCGCTCGGCGATAGAGGACGCCATGACCGGCAAGGACGTCGCCATGGTCTCCTCCGGGGACTCCGGCATCTACGGGATGGCCGGCATCATCTACCAGCTGGCGGACGAGATGGGCGCGGACATCGAGATCGACACCGTGCCCGGCATCACCGCCGCGTCCACCGGGGCATCCGTCCTCGGCGCGCCGCTGATGCACGACCTGGCGATCATCAGCCTCTCCGACCTCATGACGCCCATCGACCTGATCATGAAGAGGGTCGAGATGGCGGCGGAGGGCGACTTCGTCACCTGCCTCTACAACCCCAAGAGCAAGACCAGGACCGAGTACCTGGACCGCGCCCGCCAAATCCTTTTGACCAAACGCTCCCCGGAGACCCCGGTCGGCATCGTGAGGAACGCCGGCAGGGAGGACCAGACGAGCAAGGTCACCACATTAGGGGGCCTGGATTCCGCGGACGTGGACATGTTCTGCATCGTCATCATCGGCAACTCGCAGACCTACGTGTCCGACGGACGCATGATCACACCGAGAGGATACAGAATCGAGGGAAGTGAGTGAGATGGCTATCGAGATAGTGAAACCTGAGGACATCGAGAAGCGCAGCATGGAGATCATCACGTCGGAGCTCAACGGCCGCACCTGGCCGGAGCCCACGTTCTCCGTCGTCAGGAGGTGCATCCACACCTCCGCCGACTTCGACTACGCGGACAACCTGGTGTTCTCGGAGAACGCGGCCGAGATCGGCGTGAGGATCCTCCACGAGGGCGCCGACATCGTCACGGACACGAAGATGGCCGCGGCCGGCATCAACAAGAAGAAGCTCGGGTCCTTCGGCGGCAGCGTCCACTGCTACATCAGCGACGACGACGTCGTGGCGGAGGCCAAGGAGCGCGGGAGCACCCGCGCCACCGTCTGCATGGAGCGCGGCGCCAAGGTGGCCGAGACCAAGCCCGTTGTTTTCGCGGTCGGCAACGCGCCCACAGCCCTCGTGAGGCTCTGCGAGCTCGTGGAGGAGGGGCTGAGGCCCGCCCTCGTCATCGGCGCGCCCGTCGGGTTCGTCAACGTGGTGGAGGCGAAGGAGATGACCATGGAGACCATGGACAGGTTCGGCATCCCCTACATCGTCCCCAAGGGCAGGAAGGGCGGCTCCAACATCGCAGCCACGATCTGCAACTCCATGATCTACTACAGGTGAGGGGGGAGACCCCCCGCCTGTCAAACGACTTACCGAATTCTGTATATACCCCATCCCCGTATAGGGTCTTGAAATACATCCAACCGATCCCTCTTCTCTCCCCCGGCTGGATGTTTAGGGACTATTATATTTACTAAAGAAATCCTAAATTTTAAGTATAGCTTTCATCGGACTTAAAGGTACTTGGTTCTATCATCCAAAGTAGCTTATAACGTGAGTTGGATGCATTGGCCATCTCATATCGGTAGCGGCTCGTCCGTGGTTCGAGGCCTCCCTTCTCAAGGGGATGTCAAATGATTGGAGGTACCCAATGCATATAAGCGACGGAATTCTCAACATCGAATGGTGCGCCCTGTGGTTCATAGTGGCGATACCGTTCATCGTTCTGGGCGCGAAGAAAGTCATCGAGCTGGTGAGGGAGCATCCCGACCAGAAGATGACCGTCGCGCTCGCCGGGGCGTTCATCTTCCTGCTGTCGTCCCTGAAGCTCCCCTCGGTCAACGGATCGAGCTCCCACCCGACCGGAACCGGTTTCTCCGCAGTGATCTACGGGGTCTCGGTCACCGCGTTCCTGGCCACCATCGTTCTGATCTTCCAGGCGATCCTGCTCGCCCACGGAGGAATCTCCACCCTCGGTGCCAACGTCGTGTCCATGGGAATCGCCGGCCCCCTCGTCGGATTCCTCCTCTGGAGGGTCATGATCAAGGGCGGCATGAGCTTCCCCATCAGCCTGGCTGTCGCCGCGTTCTTCGCCGACATCGTCACCTACGTCGTCACCTCGTTCGAGATGGCGCTCAACGCCGGGTTCGAGTACCTCGGCAACTACCTGTCCGTGTTCGCCATCACGCAGATCCCCCTGGGGATCATGGAGGCCATCCTGTTCTTCATGTTCGGGACGTACCTCGTGTCCAACAGGCCCGACATCTTCGAGCTCGCGGCCGGCAAGGACGAGGGCGACGACAAGGACGAGAGCGAGGGGGTCACCGCATGAACAAGAACACCAAGATCTACATCGGCGGGTTCGCCGTCATCGCCGTGATCGTGATCATAACGCTGTACTACGGGGCCACGCAGGGCTTCGAGTTCGGCGGCACCGACGACGCGGCGGGCGAGATCGCCCCCAGCAGCGGATGGTTCTCCGGCATCTGGGGCGACTACGAGCTGCCCGGCGAGACCGAGAGCATGCTCTTCGCCCTCCAGGCGGCCATCGGCGCGGTCATCATCGGATACTTCATCGGCCGCTACACCGTGAAGAAGCAGTGAGACGGAGGGGGCGCGGATGTCGGAAGAGACGCAGATGGACACGCTGGCCTACAGCTCCAGGATGCTCGGATGGGCTCCCCTGGGGAAGTTCGCCTTCGCGTGCGCGCTGATCATAGTGAACCTGTCGACCTCTTCCATGCTGGTGCCGCTCGTCACCCTGCCCATCGGGCTCATCCTGATGGCGTACTCGACGAACTTCAGGATACCCTTCTTCATCGGCCTGGCGCTCGCCGAGGCGGTCCTCATCATCGTGCTGTTCGCGGGGATGATGTCCATCTCCGGGACCTCGGGCAACGTGGTCTGGGAGGCGGACATCCTGTGGATACACGCGAGGATGACGGACGACAGCTTCAACTACGCCTGGCTGGTGCTCCTGAGGAGCCTCGCCAGCATCGCGGTGATGATATCCTTCGCGACATCCACCCCCATACCCCACCTGTCACAGGCCTTCCGCCAGGTCAGGATGCCGGTCGAGATTACCGAGATCGTCGTCCTGATCTACCGCTACGGCTTCCTCCTCCTGGAGAGGATGGAGGTCATGTGGAGCGCGGCCAGCTGCAGGATGGGGTTCAACGGCGCCAAGCGCAGCATAAGCACCGTCGCGTCGATAGCGGTCGGGATCTTCATCTCGTCCAGCGACATGGCGGACAAGGCCCAAACCGCCCTGGAGTGCAGAAACTACCAGGGCTACTTCCCGGTGTACAACCAGCCCCCGAAGATGGGCGTCAAGTGGCTGGCCGTGTGCGTGTTCGCGTTCGTGGCCATCTACCTGTTCGGCCTCCGCACCGAGGGCATGGTGGACATGTACGCCATCCTGTCGGGGGTGCTCCGATGACCGATTTCGTCCTGGAGGCCCGCGACGTCTCGTACTCGTACAGCCAGAAGCAGCCCCGCCCGTCCCTGGACGGCGTGTCCCTCGGGATACGCAGGGGCGCCAGGACCGCGATCCTGGGGGCGAACGGCGCCGGGAAGTCGACGCTGTTCTACCACCTCAACGGGGTGTACAGGCCCAAGTCCGGCACGGTCCTCTACGAGGGCGAGCCCCTGGACTACGGGAAGCCCGCGCTCCGCACCCTCCGCTCGGAGGTGTGCGTCGTGGTGCAGAACCCCGACGAGCAGATCTTCTCCTCCACGGTGGAGGAGGACATCGCGTTCGGCCTGCTCAACGCGGGCATGGAGCGCGACGAGATCGAGCGCAGGATCGTCGAGTCCCTGTTCCTCGTGGGGATGGAGGGATACCGCACCCGCCCGTCGACTCAGCTGTCCTACGGGCAGAGGAAGAGGATCGCCTTCGCCGGGGCGCTGGCCCTGAGGCCGAAGGTGCTGATCCTCGACGAGCCCACCGCCGGCCTGGACCCGCAGATGTCCCTGGAGGTCATCGAGATGGTCGACCAGCTGGTGGAGTCCGGCACGTCCGTGGTCATATCGACGCACGACGTCGATCTCGCGTACACGTGGGCGGAGGACATACACGTCATCCGCGGCGGCAGGCTGGAGTACTCGGGGAGCCCCGACGGGTTCTTCTCCGACTCCGCGAGGGCGTTCTCCTGCGGGCTGAAGAGGCCCACGCCCTCCGTCGTGGACGCGTCGCTGCGCCCGGGGAGCGCCATGCGCCCCCGCACCAACGCCCAGCTCCTGGCGAGCCTGGCGCCCGAGGGCGCCGCGTTCGGGAAGGTGACGGTCGTCCCCGTCTCCGACGGTTTCGACGCCTCCGCGGCGTCCGTCCCCGAGGGGACGCCGATAGGCATATGCGGGTCCAGGACCCGCAGGGCGTTCGCGTCCGGCGGCCTCCGCGTCGACCACGCGTTCAACGCCGTGGACGGCTGCATGGCCGACGCGGTGCGCGGGAGGGACTCGGTCCTGTTCTGCGACGAGGAGATGGTCGGCTTCGCCCGGAGGGCCGGGAGGGCCGTCGAGGCCTTCGGCAAGGGGGCGGTCATGTGACGGACAACATCATAGAGCTCAGGGACGTCACGTACTACTACGAGGGCAGCAAGGTCCCCTCGCTGGACAATGTGTCCCTGGGCATACGCAGGGGCGCCCGCACCGTGATACTCGGAGCGAACGGCGCAGGCAAGTCCACCCTGTTCTACCATTTCAACGGCGTCGCCGAGCCCGCCAAGGGCACCGTGCTCTTCGACGGCCAGCCGATAAAGTACAAGAGGAGGAAGCTCCGCGAGCTCCGCTCCAGGATAGCCGTGGTCCTCCAGAACCCCGACGACCAGATCTTCGGGCAGACCGTGGAGGCGGATATCGCCTACGGGCCGAGCAACATCGACCTCCCGAAGGAGGAGGTGGACGCCAGGGTCGAGGAGGCGCTTTTCCTCACGGGCCTGACGGAGCTCAGGGACAAGAACACCCTCAAGCTCTCATACGGGCAGAGGAAGAGGCTGGCGCTCGCGGGAGCGCTCGCCATGAGGCCGGAGGTCCTTGTCCTCGACGAGCCGACGGCCGGGCTCGACCCGCAGATGGCCCAGGACTTCATGGAGCTGGCCGAGCGCCTGCACCACGACGGCACCGACGTGATCATCTCCACGCACGACGTGGACCTGGCGTACACCTGGGCGGAGGACATCCACGTCCTGAGGGAGGGGACGCTCGTCTACTCCGGGGACCCGGACGGGTTCTACGGGGACGACAGGTGCGTTCTCACGTCGGGGGTCATGCAGCCCTCGATATTCGCCATCAACCGCGGCTACTGCGCCATGAGGGGCATCGACGAGGCCCCCAGGCCTCGTACGGAGGCGCAGTTCGTCTCCAAGGTCTCCGAGGGTCCCCGCGGAATGCTCACCATCGTCCCCGTTGATGCGGGGGCCGCACTGCAGATGCCGGAGATCCCGGATGGCGTGAGGGTCGGCGTGTTCGGGACGGACGCGAAGGCTCTCGGACGCTCGATGGGGCGCACCCCGGACTTCATGTTCGGCGGGTTCGACGCATGCGCCACGGACTGCCTCCGCGGGCACGACTCCGTGCTCCTCTGCGACAGGGGATGCCTGGAGATGGTGTCCGGCAAGGTCGCGCTGCTCGGGCACTTCGGCCCGGGCATCGAGTCCAGGGTGCTCCGAGCACCGTGAAACAACCCCCCGGACGGGGGCTCCTTTCCTCCTTCTCACAGATATGCCCGGACGGGTTCGTGCCACTCGGTATGAACGAATCGGAAATCCGTGCCACCGGCCCTGGATTCCGGTGTTACGTTCGGAAGTAAAATGGCATACGCGTGTCACCGAACGGGGATGTTTATAACACAATGGCACGAATCGGAAAGTGTTATGCATCCGCGCCCGTCGGCACGGAATCCTATTAATCCGGGCAACGCGAACACCGGTTTTCGATAGAATGTCCGCGATTTCAGACTTCCTGAAGGACGACATCAACCGCTCGGTGTTACTGCTGGTCATCTCCGCGGTGTCCCTGGTGGTGTCGTACTTCCAATGGGTCCCCGGCCCGGTGGACCCCGCATGGATTGCGATCATCCTGTGCGGAGCCCCCATCCTGTGGGACGCGGCGACCGGGCTGGTCCTCAGGCACGACATAAAGGCAGACGTGCTGGTGGCGATGGCGATCATCGCCGCCGTCTGCCTGCAGGAGTGGTTCGCCGCCGGAGAGGTCGCCCTGATCATGGAGATAGGCGGCCTGCTGGAGGACGTGTCCGCGGCGAAGGCCAACAAGGGCGTGGAGAGGCTCATAGGCCTCTCGCCGAAGACCGGCCGCATCCTCGAGGACGGCGGCGAGCGCGTGGTGCCCGTGGAGGAGATCCGCATCGGACAGGTCCTCAGGGTCCTGCCCGGGGAGTCCGTCCCCGTGGACGGCAGGATCGTCTCCGGAGAGACGTCCATCGACCAGTCGGTCATGACCGGCGAGTCCATCCCGGTGGACAAGGCCGTGGGCGACGAGGTGTTCAGCGGGACGATCAACCAGATGGGGGCCTTCGACATGGAGGTCCTCAAGGAGAGCGGGGACTCCTCGATGCAGAGGATGGCCCAGCTCGTCTCCTCCGTGGACGCGGAGAAGACCCGCATGGTCCGCACGGCGGACAGGTGGGCCACGTACCTGGTGGCCATCGTCATGGTGCTGGCGCTGGCGACGTACCTGGTGACTTGGGACATCTACAGGGCGGTCACGGTCATGATCGTGTTCTGCCCCTGCGCGTTCATCCTGGCAACTCCCACCGCCGTGGTCGCGGCGATAGGCAACCTCACCAAGAAGGGCGTGCTCGTGAAGGACGGGGACTCCCTGGAGAGGATGTCCGAGGTGGACACGATAGCGCTGGACAAGACCGGCACCATAACCGAGGGCAGGCCCGAGGTCGTGGGGTTCGAGGCGGCGTCCGACGAGGGGACCCTCCTGGGCCTCGTGGCTTCCGCGGAGTCCAGGTCCGAGCACCCGCTCGGCAAGGCCGTCGTGTCCTACGCGAAGGCGAAGGCCGCGGAGGTCCGCGACCCCTCGGACTTCAGGATGACCATCGGTCGCGGCGTGTCCGCGACGGTGGACGGGAAGCAGGTCATCGTCGGCAACGCGGCGATGATGGCGGAGGCGGGCGTGGACGTGCCGCCGGAGTGCGCGGAGAGGGCGGAGGCCCTCTTCGACACCGGCTGCACCACGTCCTACATAGCGGTCGAAGGCGCCTACGCGGGCATGGTGACCCTCTCGGACACCATCCGCGCCAGCGCCCGTGACATGGTGTCGGAGCTGGAGGGCCTCGGCGTCAGGTGCGTGCTGCTCACCGGGGACAACCCCAGGGCGGCCGGGCACATGGCGTCCGAGGCGGGGATCTCCGACTACGTGGCCGAGTGCACCCCGGAGACCAAGATGGACCGGGTGGGCGGGATGCAGGAGTCCGGCTCGAAGGTCTGCATGGTCGGCGACGGGGTGAACGACGCCCCCGCGCTCAGGAAGGCGTGGGTCGGGGTCGCCATGGGGGACTCCGGGAGCGACATAGCCGTCGACGCGGCGGACATGGCGCTGATCGGGGACAGGGTGGACGCCCTGCCCCACGTGGTCTCCCTGAGCAGGAAGATGATGGGGAAGGTCCGGTTCAACATCGCGTTCTCGATGTGCTGGAACTTCCTGGCCGTCGCCCTGGCGATGGCCGCGGTCCTCGGCCCCGTGGAGGGGGCGCTGGTCCACAACGTCGGCTCCGTCGCGGTCGTTGTGAACTCCGCTCTCCTTCTGGTATACGGTCGCAGGGCGGCTGGTCGGCAGGAACCGACACGGTCCCGTCCGGATACCGTATGAACCTGGGCGCCCCGAGGGGCTGGGTCTGGTCTATGATCCTCCACGGCCACACGGTGAACTCGTTCCTCCGTATGTCGTCGAGGGCGGCCCTGACCTGAGGGGTGTCCGCCAGGGTGACCGGGCCGAAGGAAGCCATGCGCTGCCCGATGGGCCTCCCCTCCAGGACCCACACGACGGCGGGCTCCCCGGGGTTCTCGATCGGTACCTCGACCGAGGCCTCGAGCTTGGCCCGGGAATCCGGCCCCACCTCCTCGCCCAGTATCCTCACCCCGGTCCCGGAGACGACGTACAGGTTCCTGTTCGCGCCCTCGGCGGCCGGGTCCAAAACCACTTTCCCCCCGTTCTCCAGCGAGATCCTCAGGATCCTGACGCCGTGCCCCCCGTCCGCCCAGGACGAGGCGCTGGGGGAGACGGCCGTCCTCCCCCCGAACGTGCCGCAGACGACCTTCACGGAGCAGCCGTCGCCCTCCACGACGGGGATGTCGCAGCGCCAGACGGTGTTCACGGAGTTCTCCCCGTTCTTCATCTCCAGCGGGAGGTTGATCATGATCTGCGTGATGTCGTTGGGGTTCCTGTCCTCCTGGTTCGCCAGGGGGTACATCTCGTCGTGCTGGTATTTCGACGAGGCGCAGACCCACTGGACGTCGCCGAACCCGAACCTCCCCTCGATGCCCTCGGTGTCGAAGTGGTCGATGTAGCCCACCTCCGGAATGGTCACCGTCTCGTACCCCCAGTGGGCGTGCATGGGGAACCCCGGGACCACCTTGCCGTGGTACATCCTGAACCCGAGCCTCTTCTGGTAGTCCCTGCCGAGGTTCCTGCCGCTGATCTCGTTGAGGGGCGGCGCCTGCTGGCGGTTCCCGCGGGGGTAGTCGTCCTCGTGGTGCGACGCGAAGATGAACGGGTCCTCCGTGTCCCAGTGCATGCCTATCGATGTGACCTTGAAGGGCCTCTTCGTCCTGGAGAACAGGGCCATGGTGCGGGAATCCGCTTCCACGCTTTAACGGTGACTGGGGATGCTTCGGCGGCCGCGCAT
>JAUNXZ010000079.1 GCA_030539515.1 Thermoplasmata archaeon | reverse complement strand
ACGGTCCCAGCTGACCCTGCGGAGGGCTGCATGTGGATGTTCCGCGCCTACATGGGGGGCAACAGGGAGGCGTGCAGGTGGCTGTCCGACTACTACCAGTCGCACGAGACGCCAAAGGACAGTGCCGTCTTCGAGTACTTCAAGCAGAGGGCCGGGCCCGAGGACCCGGACGCGCAGTTCATCCTCGGGAAGCTCAGGGAGCTGGCCGTCGGGACCGAGTTCGACCCCGCAGGGGCGTACAGGGACTTCGACGCGGCCGCCCAGAAGGGACACCTCGGCGCCCTCCACATGAGGGCCATGTGCGTCCTGAACGGCATGGGCACCGGACGCGACAGGGGGAAGGGGGCCACCATGCTCCAGGAGCTGGCAGACTCCGGCTACTCCCCCGCCGCGGTCAGCCTCGCCAGGTGCTACGAGTACGGCTACGGCGTCGAGAGGGACCGCCAGAAGGCCTTCGCGATCTTCCGCGAGCTGGCCTCTGCGGGGGATTCCGAGGGGATGTACAACCTGGGAAGGGCGTACATGGACGGCGTGGGCGTCGACCAGGACGGGCCCATGGCGTACGCATGGTACTCCGCGGCCGCCGGCAGGGGATCGATCTCCGGCGTCTACGGCCTCGCCAGGTGCCACATCGGCGCCGTCGGCACCGAGAAGAACCGCGACCTGGGGCTCAAGCTCCTGGAGGCCGCGGCCTCGTACGGGCAGACGGACGCCATGATCATGCTGGGGCAGCTCAACGCCCGCGGCAAGCAGATCAGGAAGAACACCCAGGCCTCCGCGGTCTGGTTCAAGCTCGCCGCCGACCTCGGCGACGGGTACGCCCAGCTCGTGACCGGCGACAACTACACCAACGGCTCCGGGCTCAAGAAGGACGGCAAGATGGCCATCAGGTACTACCTCATGTCCGCCGCCCACGGCAACGACGTCGCGTGCTACAACGTCGGCAACGCCTACTCCCTGGGACGCGGCGTGCCGAAGAGCGACGAGCAGGCCTTCATCTGGCTGAGCAGGGCCGCCGAGGACAACTACAGGAAGGCGCAGTACTCCGTCGCGGAGGCCTACGCCAGGGGACGCGGCGTCCAGAAGAACGCCGCCAAGTCCTTCGCCATCCACAAGCAGCTGGCGGAGGCCGGCTTCACCAAGTCGCAGTACCACGTCGCGTACGGGTTCATGGAGGGCGAGGGCACCGAGAAGGACCCCGCCGCCGCGTACGGCTGGTTCGTGAAGGGCGCCGAGATGGACGACCCGATCTGCCTGTACTACGCCGGATACTGCTGCGAGAACGGCCTCGGGACCGAGAAGGACAAGGACAAGGCCATCGAGTGGTACACCCGCGCGGCCCAGATGGGCCACATCGTCTCCAGGGACATCGTCGAGAAGGCCACCGGGAAGAAGGTCGCCCCCATCGAGGAGGAGTCCCCCTTCCAGACCTACCTCAAGGCCGCCGAGAAGGGCGACGCCGACGCGATGTTCATCGTCGGGCGCTGCTACCAGGACGGCGTGGGCACCGAGAAGGACTCCGCCAAGGCCATCGGGTGGATAAGGAAGGCCGCCGAGAAGGGCAACGCCGCCGCCAAGCGCATGGTCGCCCAGCTCGAGAAGTGAGAGTCAAAAACGGCGGGGGCGACCCCGCCTTTCAAAACGTTTTGCTTTCTTTCGTGTTTGTGGTCCGCATCAGAGGTAGATGAGGGCCAGTCCCGCGACCAGAAGGACGATCAGCGAGACGAACGGCAGGGCGTTGACGGCCCTGTCCTGGGATGAGAGCTTCCCGGTTTTGTCCATGCTCCCGTGAACTGATTATTGGTATTTAACTGGAGCATCCGTCGGAATAGGATAAGAACAACCTCCGCATGGCCCGGTCCGTGAGCGTAGAGAGGATCGGGGTATTGTTCGTGTGCTACGGCAACATATGCCGCAGCCCCATGGCGGAGTTCGTCTTCAAGGACATCATAGCGGAGAGGGGGCTCTCCGACAGGTTCCACGTCGCGTCGGCGGGGACCAGCGGGGAGCACATCGGGGACCCGCCCGACCGCAGGGCGGCGGCCACGCTGCTGGCCCACGGGATAACCTGCGCCGGGAAGAGGTCCAGGAGGCTGATCAGGTCGGACTTCGTGGACTACGACTACATCGCCGGGATGGACCGCAGGAACATGGAGTACATCGCGTGGACGAGGCCCGAGGGGAGGACCTGCGAGGTCGCCATGCTCGGAGAGTACTCGGGAGGCGGCGAGGTCGACGACCCCTACTACACCGGGGACTTCGAGACCGCCTACCGCGACATCCGCAGGGGATGCGCCGCGCTGCTGGAGCACATCCTCTCCGAGCATCCGGGGCTGGTCGGCTGACCCTCTACAGGCTGTTCGTGTCCGTCCCGGTGCCGGACACGCCGGAGACCGCGTCGCTCCGCAGGTCGCTGAAGGCGGCCGGCGCACGCGCTTCTCCTCCGGAGCAGACGCACATAACGCTGAGGTTCCTCGGGGACGTGGACTCGTCGAAGGTGGACGCCGTCGAGGCATCCGTTGCCGAGGCGGTCCGCGGCGTGGACTCGTTCGCCGTGCGCCTCTCCGGCGTGGGCGCGTTCCCGAACACGAGGCGCCCGTCCGTCGTATGGATCGGCGCCGAGCCGGCCGACGTCCTGACGGGGATGGCCGACCGTCTCGCATCCGGGCTCGCGTCGAGGGGGATACCGTTCGACTCCAAGCCGTTCAGGGCCCACGTCACCGTCGGGAGGTGCAGGGACGGCCTCCGCTCCCCCGGGATCTTCGAGGAATACCGCGGGAAGGCGTTCGCCGAGTTCCAATGCACCGAGGTCCTGGTGGTCCGCAGCGTGCTCGAACCCTCCGGCGCGAGGCATTCCGTGCTCCGCAGGGTCCCTCTCGGACGATTTTGCGGTGAAAACATCTAAGACCGTTTTGTCAACTTGCGGCGCAGGCCACCCCTTTTAATCCTCCGCGGACAACACGTCCCGGTAACATGAGAAACGGCGCAGAGGAGGATGGGACCATGGGCGGCATAGAGGGCATGCCCCTGCAGCTCATGATCGTGATACTGGTGGCCACCATGTGCACGGCCATACTGGTGGGCTGGATGGGGAGCATCTCCGCCCCGCAGACCATCGGGACGCTCGAGTACGAGAGTCTCTACATCGCGGATGACGGCTACCTGGGCGACATCGAGATCGTCGTCAGGGACGGTGCCGGGAACCTCCTGGAGGGGGCGGTCGTGATCCTCGACGGCCTGAACGTCACGTCGGACGGCGGGGACGCCGTCGCGGTCACCGACGAGAACGGCGTCGCGACGTTCAAGGATGTGCGGATAGACCCCGGTAGCGGGAGGACGGGCGAGATCGCCATCGACGTCTCGAAGTCTGGATACAGCTACTACGGGAACGACACCCTGAAGGTGAGATTCTGAGGGCGGACGACCGCGGCATCCTGGGGATGCCCGTGAAGCTGGCGATCGCGATGATTATCGTCGTCACGATGACGCCCCTCGTCGTGGGCATGGTCCAGACCGCCGAGGATTCCATGACGTCGATTGCGGCGGAGTCGGAGGCCCGGCGGATGGCCGATGCCATGCAGAGCGCGTACCTGGAGGGGATCGGGACGGAGATCACGGTCATCGTCACGGTCCCGTCCGGCGAATCCATAGAGGTGGGCGGATCGGACGGGGACGAGTACGTCATCAGGATCGTGGACGCCTCGGGAGACGTGTCCCGCTCCATACTGACGCCGTTGTCCATCCCCGTCCTCTGCGACAAGGTCACGATATCCGGCACGGCGACCGTGCGGATAGCGTGCGAGATGGTCGGCGGGGTGTACGGGATCACGGTGTCCGTATGATCGAGTTCACCCTGTCGAGGGCTGTGCTCTGCGCCTGCGGCATAGCCCTGCTCGCCGCGGCGACGGGATACATGGCCCTGGGGAGCGACAGCTCCGAGTCGGACATGGCGGAGGACCTGGCCGGTTCCATCGCAGACCTGCTGGACCGCTTCCAGGCATCGATACTGTACGAGCTCACGATAGTCGGCGCCGAGACTGTGCCCAACGACACGATGACGGTGACGGTGGAGAACGGGATGGTGACCGTGACCGACGGCGAACGCACCGTGCGGAAATGGACCTCCTACGAGGGGAGCTTCGTGCTCACCCGCTCGACGGACGTCACGCTCGTCAAGGAGTCAGCTTCCGAAGGTCTCGGCGATGTGGCGGACGGCTCCGGTGAAGACGTCGATCTCCTCGGGCGTGTTGTAGATGTAGGTCGAGGCGCGGGCGCTGCCGTCTATGCCGCGCGACACGTAGAACGGATGGGCGCAGTGCATGCCCGAGCGGATCATGATCCCGGCCATGCTGTCCAGCATCATGCCGATGTCGTGCGCCCCCAGACCGTCGATGTTGAACGAGAAGACGCTGCCCCTCAGGGCGGGGTCGTCGGGTCCGACCACGTGGAGTCCGCGGACGTCCTCCAGGCCGGAGAAGATGCGCTCCATCAGGAGCCTGTCCCACATCTCGACCTCGTCCATGCCGATCTTCGACAGATAGTCGATCGCCGCCTTCGTCCCGATGATGCCGGCGTAGTCGTGGAGACCGGCCTCGAACCTGTCCGGGATCGGGGCGAGGTTCACGGAGTCGTACGTGGCGAGTCCGACGGTGCCTCCTCCGAGCTCCATGGGGCGGAGCCTCTCCAGCACCTCGCGGCGGCCGTACATGACGCCCATGCCGGAGGGTCCGAGCATCTTGTGGATGGACATGCAGTAGATGTCCGCGCCTATCTTCTCCAGGTCCACCGGGAAGTGGGGTGCGGACTGCGCCCCGTCGATCACCACGGTCGCGCCGTAGTCGTGCGCTATCTCCGCGACGGCCCTCACGGGTACGGAGCACCCGGTGACGTTGCTGGAGTGCTGGACGGAGACCACCTTCACGCGGCGGTCCATGCACTTCATGAAAGCCTCCATGTCGAACCTGCCATCCTGACCCGACCTCACGATGCGCCTCTCGACCCCCATCGTCTCCGACAGCCTCAGCCACGGGACGTGGTTGGAGTTGTGCTCCGTGTCCGTCGTCACCACTACATCGCCCTTCCCGAGCCCAAGCCCGTAGGCGGCGGTGTTCAGGCCGTCGGTGCAGTTCCTGGTGAAGACGTAGCACTCAGGGTCCTTCGTGCCGAAGAAGCGGGCGAGGGCCTCGCGGGTCTCGTCCATGGCCATGGACACCTTCGTGGCCATCGAGTGGACGCTGCGGCCCCCGCATGCGGGGTATCCCTCGTAGTACTCCGTTATCGCGCGTATCACGCTGTCGGGCCTGAGGGACTGGCATGCGCTGTCGAGGTAGATCCCCTGACCGCTGCGGACCGTCGGGAAGTCCCGGCGGATCGATTCCACGTCCATGTGCGCCCTGATGCGGTCCGTCATATTAATGCGCGCACGCTCATGATTATAAACGAGCCGAGCATCCTTCGGGGCATGGTTTCTCTGAGGACCGACGTCGGGACGGTCGCCCTGGAAAGGCCCGGGATGGTCGCCTCCGGCATCATGGACGAGACGGGGCCGTCGCTGGCCCGTATGATCGAGTGCGGATGCGGCGCGGTGGTCACCAAATCGGTGGGGCTCGAGCCCAACGCCGGGCACGCCAACCCGTGCTTCACGGAGGTCCCCGGAGGATACGTCAACGCCATGGGGCTCCCGAACCCCGGGATCGAGCTGTTCGCCGAGGAGATGGAGATCGCCGTCAAAGCCGGCAAGGTGGTCGGCTCCATCTACGGCGCTTCGCCCGAGGACTTCTCGAAGCTCGCCGGCAGGATGGAGGACTACGGCGCCTGCGCCGTGGAGCTCAACCTCTCGTGCCCCCACGCCAGGGGGTACGGTATGGAGGTCGGGACCGACCCGGCCATGGTGCGCTCCATCGTGTCCGCGGTGAAGTCCGCGGTGTCCATCCCTGTGTGGGCCAAGCTCACCCCCAACACGCACATCCTGCAGGACATCGGCAGGGCCGTCCAGGACGCGGGAGGGGACGCGGTCGTCGCTATCAACACCCTCAAAGCCATCGTCATCGAGCCGGAGTTCGCCAGGCCGCTCCTGAGCAACAGGTTCGGCGGGCTGTCCGGCGAGTGCGTCAGGCCCGTGGGGGTCCGTGCGGTTTACGATCTGAGGACCGTTCTCGACATCCCCATCGTGGGCGTCGGGGGGATATACAACTGGAGGGACGCCGCCCAGTACATCATGGCCGGCGCGTCCGCGTTCCAGATAGGCAGCGCCGTCGGCGCGGTCGGACCTGAGGTGTTCTCCCAGGTCAACGACGGGCTGGAGAGGTTCATGGAAGAGTACGGCTACGGTTCGATAGCCTCTATGGTTGGTGCCGCTCATGAGTGACGTTGTAACCATCTCAAAGGTCGTGGACGAGTGCTACGACACCAAGACGTTCGAGTTCGAGTGGGACGCCGAGACCAGGCCGGGGCAGTTCGTCATGATCTGGATCCCCGGGGTCGACGAGATCCCCATGTCCATCTCCGGGATGGACGGATCCAGGAAGAGCGTCACCGTCAAGGCGATCGGCGAGGCCACACGCGCGATCCATCAGCTCAAGGAGGGCGACCGCCTCCGCATCCGCGGGCCCTACGGGAACGGCTTCGACCTGACCCGCGGGGAGCTGCTGATCATCGGCGGAGGGGTCGGGACTGCGGCCGTCATGCCCGCCGTGAAGGCGACCGGCGCGGACACCATCATCGCGGCCCGCTCGGACAGGGACGTCATCATGGACGGAATCGCCTCGAAGGCGACATCCAACGTCTGGATCGCCACCGACGACGGGAGCCGCGGGTTCCACGGGAACGCCGTCCAGCTCATGAAGGAGCGCATCGCCGAGAAGAAGTACGACTGCGTGCTCGCCTGCGGCCCGGAGGTCATGCTCTGGTTCACGTACAAGGCCTGCCAGGA
>JAUNXZ010000078.1 GCA_030539515.1 Thermoplasmata archaeon | reverse complement strand
TCACTGGACTGAGCGGGGGACGCGATTCCATTATAAGGAACGCACGCGGATTGGATGTCCGGACATGTCCTCTACCATCGTGACCAACATGGCCGTCTGCGACAAGACCGTCAAGGTGACGGCCACTGCCCGCGAGGACGGCGACATAGACATCCTCATCGAGAGCAACTGCTCCGCGGTCCAGCATTTCGCGGAGACGCTCACCAAGGTGACCATGGACGACATCATGAACTTCGAGACCAGCACCATCAACAAGGAGGAGGTCCGCGGGAACATGTCCATGATCTGCCTCGCGCCCATCGCCGTGTACCAGGCGGCGTGGATGGAGGCCGGGATGCTCTCCCGCAACATCTACAGGAAGCTCGGCCCCATCACGATGGACATCCACGGCTCCGAATGAGCCTCGAGGTCGCCCAGGCGGCGGCCGAGAGCACCGGGAGCTCTATCAGCGGCCCTATCACCAATGCGAGCGATATCAGCGGCTGGTCCGGGAACGCCGCGACGGCTATCGCCAGGGCGAGCGGAGAGTTGCGGGCCATGGACGTGAACGTCAGGGACACGGTGTCCTCCGGGGGGAAGCGCAACGCCTTCCCGACCCTGCCGGACACGATGAACAGCAGCCCGAAGAAGATGAGCAGCGGGACGAACAGCTCCAGCAGGAGCCCCGGGTTGTCGAAGACGCTCTCCCCCTCGGAGGCGAACATCACTACCACGGCGAGGCAGAGGAACAGGAGCTGCAGGTTGTCCCCGTTTCTAGATATACTATCGGAGAAGGAGGGGCGGTTCCTCATCGCGTACTTGGTCACCAGCGAGAGGAAGAAGGGCACCAGCAGGACGATGGCCATGTCCGTCAGGAGCGAGACGAAGTCCACGGACACGGCCTCCCCGCAGAATATGGTGAGATAGACGGGGAGGAGCAGGCACTGCAGCACCAGGTTCAGCGGTAGGATGGACATCCCCAGCTCCACGTTCCCGCCGCCGATCCTCGTGAACACCAGGTACCAGTCGGTGCAGGGGGTGACGAGGAGCATCAGTAGCCCGATGCGTATGTCCGGCTCGCTCCCGAAGAACCCGAGGCCCAGGAGCCACGCGATAATCGGCGTGAGGACGAAGTTGAGGCTCAGTGCCGCGACGGTGAACCTCCTGTTCCCGAGGGCCTCCCTGAAGCGGGACAGATCGACGGATAGGAACAGGACGAACAGCAGCGCCATCAGGAACGCCTCCACGGTCCACGCGGGGGCGTCTCCCAGCGGCGTCCACGCCCCGAGGCCCAGTCCGATTAAAGCGGCGGCGATTATGATCAGCGGCTGCAGGCGTCCGATGTCCATGCACCGGTCTCGTCGAGTGCGGATAAGAAGGTGTCGCGGGCGGGGCGGACATTCCGGCCCGGAATGTCCGGAAACGTTCCGGAGCCCGCCGAGGATGAGCCTCCCGAGGAGGTCGCGGCTCCGCTCCCAGTCCCCGCCTTCCGCGAGCACCCTGCGGTTGACAGCGAGGCACCCGCTCAGCTGGAAGAGGAAGATGGATGAGGCGTCCTTGGGGGATATGTTGCACTTGGAGGTCATCGACCTGACGTACGCGGCTTCGGAGCGCTCGGATATGCGGGCTATGACGCGCGGCGCGAGGCTCTCATCCAGGAGAACAGCCGCGTACTCAGGGCGGGCGATGAGCCTGTCGCATATCCCGTAGGGGCACTCGTAGCGCTCCGAGTCGAGCCGGCACAGGCCGTGCCTCGGCTCGCTGTCGGTCAGAGCGTCGTCGATGAGCCCATCCAGGACGGCATCGAGCGACCGGTAATGGGAGTAGAAGGTGCTCCGGCTGACGCCGGCGCCCCCGCATACCATGGAGACGGTGATGTCCTCCATGCGGTGATCCTGGAGGAGCCCCAGGAGGGACTCGCGTATCAGGGAGCGGGAGCGCTCGGCGCGGTCCATGTCAGTGGTCGGCGGGGCCGATCATCTCCACCGAGACCTTGCCGTCCTCGATGGTGACGATGGCCATCCTGCCGTCCTTGGCGGGGCCGGGGTTGAGGAACGTCGTCCCGTTCGAGACGACGACGCCGAACGCCTCGTGGATGTGGCCGGACATCGCCAGTATGGGATGGTACTTGTCCACGATCTCGCGGATCGCGGGGCTCCCGACGCTCTGGCCCGAGGGGATCTGGTCGAGTATGCCGTACGAGGGGGCGTGCGTCATGAGGATCATGCCCTCCTCGCAGTTGCCCTCGAGGCCGTCGTAGAGGTCGTCCTCCTCGAGCTCGAAGGGGGTGCCGAAGATCGTCACGTTCGAACCGCCGAGTCCCACGAGCCTGTATCCGCCCACCTCGGCGGCGTTGCCGTGCATGTCTATTGCAACGTTAGAGATCCCGGCGGCGAAGTCCAGGGGGTCGCAGTTGCCGGGTATGGCGTACACCTTGGTGTTGATCTTCGAGAGGATGTCCGCCGCATCCTCCGGGGTGCCGAAGTCGGTGACGTCGCCGAGGCACACCGCGAACTCGGCGCCCTTGCGGGCGGCCATGTCGTTTATCTTGTCTATGACGGAGGCCTTCTGGTGGAGGTCCGTGAAGACTAGGAACTTCATGGGTGCTCGATGGTGCGGCGCGTACTTATCGGTGACGACGCGCGTACGCAGGGTATTACAGAGATTGTAACGCACCCGCAGAGGGTTCCCGGGGGTCATCGGGATGGGAGAAAACATACCGTTTTCCTAACACCGTTTCGGAACGCACTGTGCATTCTAGTTTATATTCAGCCGTTTTAGGCGCACTTAGCATCAGGCTTCCTTGATCTGGAGAGGGATGGAAACAGGATGCAAAGCCGGAGGGCGACTCCGGAGGAATCACACATGAAAACGAAAACGAATCAGAGAGCGAAGCTGCTCTCCGTAGTGGCCATCTTCGCGATGGTTGCGGCCGCATTCGTCGTGCTCGCTCCCGTCGCGAATGATGTTGACGCCGCTGACACCACCTATGAGGCGGAACTGTCTGGAGACATCGTTTCGATCAGCGGTGGCGAGAGCCAGACCGTCACCATCTCGGCCGACAGCAACGTGGTCTACGTGGCTGGTACTTCGGCTACAATCGTCATCAAGAACCTCGTCGTCCCCGAGGGTGTCACACTCACCCTCGACGGAGGCACAAGCCTCCAGGTGACTGGAACCGCTACCATCGAGGGAACCGTCGTCGTTGATTACGACGCCTCCATCACGAACTCGGAAGCCGCCACCTTCGACGTCCAGGGAACCGCCAAGATCACCGGGGACGTTCAGGTCTACGGTAATTTCTACGCATCTGTTGTGAGCGAGAGCAAGGGTGCAGTCACCGTCGCTTCTGGCGGAGAGATCACCATCGAGGAGACCGGAGTGCTGGGCTACCTCTCGACGGGATCGACCGGGTCTGTCACCATCGAGGCATCCGGAACCCTGAACAACTACGGAACCATCAGCCTTGCAACGATTTCCAACTCCGGAACCGTCAAGATCGATTCCGAGAAGACCGCTGCGGCGCTCACCATCTATCAGGTGTCCTCCACCGCAACCGTCAACATCGTCAACCTCATCAGCACCGCCGGTGTCATTGTAAGTGACAGCGGCCTGAAATACTCGAACACAACACCCACCGGAACGGACACTGTTACAATCAAGACCGGGGATGCGACCACTGCCATCAGGGGACTGGTCATTTCCGAGTCCGTTACAGCTGACACCGAGAACAAGAACACCTACCTGAAGTCCGTCGTGATTTCCGGAACCGCATCCGTGTCCACTTCTGGCGACGATGAGGCTACCGCAACCATTGATATTGCTGGAAGCGTTGCAGTCTCCGACACGCTCACGCTTGCAAAGGGAATCACGCTGAGCAATGCGTCCGGCTCCACCACTCTTGCGGTATCCGGAATCCTGACCGTCGTGACCGCGTTCAAGAACACTGCGGACATGACTGTGACCATCGCCGACACCGGACTCATCTCCGTTGCAGGCACTCCGATCGCTGTTGAGACCAATGTCAGCGCTGCAAAGTACACTTCGACTGACAGCACAACCACCACGTACTACTACGTGTCCGTCCTCACGATGCTGACTGCCGTCAACGAGTCCGGAAACACGATCACGACTTTCGACGTCATTGGAACGCCGACCCTCAAGACCTCTGCCACACTTCCCGCTGACGTCACGATGAGCGTCCTCGGAACCCTGACAATCGGGGAGAAGAACGGCTCCGATGTCACCCTGACCGTCGCGTCCGGTGCAACCCTCAAGGGAAGCAGCGGTACTATCGACGTCAACGGCACACTCTACGCCGAGAACAAGACCAACGTCAAGTCCACCGTGACCATCAACAGCGACGTCTACTCGGTCCAGACCGAGAACAACAAGGCCGTCAAGGACGGATGGGCGAAATACACCAACGTCTACTCCGCGCTCTCCGGAGCTTCCGCCGACGAGACCATCACCGTCACCAAGGCTGCCGGCAGCACCGTCAACATCGAGAAGAACCTGACCATCCCCGCCGGAGTCACCCTCTACGTGCCCACCGGTGTCGCGACCCTCAAGGTTTCCGACGGAGTCACCATCACCGTCATCGGTACGCTCGCGTCCGATGCCGATATCACTGCGGCGACCCAGTTCACGACCGTTGCCACCAAGACCACCAGTGCCATCGTCCTCAGCGGCGATGATGCTCAGATAATGCTTGCAACCGGCATCGGTTCTGGAATCACTGCCACCACCCTGTACAAGGCTGGAGGCACAACTGCCAGCAACATCATCTCTGCTGGTGCGCCCATCGCAGGTGCGTACTACAACACTGACAAGTACGTAATCATCTCCGCCCTCGCCGCCGCCGTTGCGGACGAGGACATCGCCTCCCAGATCTACATCTACGGAGCCGTCACCGCCGGCGACATCACCTTCGCCGCCGAGACCGGAGATGTCTGCACCACCATCAACGTCATGAGCGACGTCATCGCCGCGGCCGACAACGCCAGCACCAGCGATGTCAACACGTCCCTCACCGTCACCTCTCTGGTTCTCTCCGGAACCTCTGTTGTGGTTAACTACACCAGCACTACTGCGAAATCCGGAACGATCACCGGAGCCATCTCCGTCGGAGATGCCACTCTGACACTGAAGGGCGTCGCTGCCACGGGCACTGCCGACGCGACGTTCTCCGTCGCCGCCAACACGGACGGATACCTCGTCATCGACGGTAACGCCAACACGACCGACGAGTCCGTGTTCACCGTGTCCGCCGGAACCGTCTACGCCGGATCCACCGGATTCAACTACAGCCAGACCAAGACCAAGGTCGATGTCGCCCTGACCGTCGCGTCCGGAGCCACCCTCGTCGGTGACAACATCGACTCCGCCTCCAAGGTCATCGTCAACGGTACCCTGCTCGTCGATGCCGGCGACACGTCCGAGATCGCCACCCTCGTCGACCTCGGAACCGTGACCGTCAACGCCGAGTCCGAGACCAGCAGCATCGCCGGATCTCTTACGGTCGATGTGCTCTACATCGGACTCGATGTTGGTGCAACCACCGGCTCGTCTGCCGCCTTCACCGGTGACGTCTCTCTCGGAACCACCGGATACGCAGTCGTTCTCAACGGCTCCACGCTCTCCGATGCGACCGTCGAGGCCCTCGGCGAGAGGACCACGACCTATGTCGTCGGAACCACCACCTGGATCACCGTTTACGCGGCGAGTTCCACTCTCAAGATCACCACGATCACGGTCGCACCCGTCACTGACGCGGTGTTCGAGGACGACTGGGTGAACAGCCAGGACGCTTCCGCCGCCGGAACCACCACCGCTTACGTCGGTGCTGACGGCTGGGAGACTGTCTACGCTGTTGTCGACTACGACATCTACGCCATCAACATCGTCTACGCCGCCGGATTCTCCAGCATCTACCTCGACGATGTGCTGGTCTCCGCCTACGCTACCAAGACGGTCAACGGTGTCACCTGCATCATTCTGACCGCTGGAGAGCATAAGATCACCGTCGACACCGCCTATGGATACACCGGAACCCTCACGCTCACCGTGAACGGAACCGTCCAGAGCGGAAACACCTTCACGCTGTCCGGAACTCCCGATGATGGGGACGACTATGTCACGTACACCGTCCAGCTCACCGGAATGTCCCCGCAGGACAGCTCCAGCAGCAGCAACGACAGCTCCATGGGCCTCACCGACTACCTGCTCATCATCCTGGTCGTCCTGATCGCCGTCATGGCCATCGTCATCGCCGCCAGGCTCCTCAGGAGCTGAAGGCGAAACCGACCGGAACGGAAGGAACACACCAACAGCTCTGAACAGCAAACCCTGGGGGTCCTCCGGGATCCCCGCCCCTCCGCCCGCGCGGCGGAGGGAACACCCAACAACCCATCTTCAAACCTGAAAAGCAAACCATCGGGTCCGGCGCAGCCGGGCCCCTTGGATCTTCCACAATATTCTCTACGAAGCGTTCTTGGACCCCGCACCGGACGTTTCAGCAGTCCCGGAGCGGAGACAGGACATGAGCACGAAGGACGAACCTACTCTCAAGCTGAGATCCGCCTTCAGCGACGCGGGTCCCTTCGTGGCACCGTTCCTCCTCCTGATCTCTGGACCCGTCGTGGTGTTCATCGAGCATTCTTCGACGGAGTCTGTATTCGTCTTCCTCTTCAACACCCTCTGCTGTCTGATCTTCCTCTTCAGCATGTGTCTGCGCCTGCAGACTCGGTCCTCATATCTTCTCGACGAGATCGAAGATCTGAGCTGCGACCTCGAGAAGTGGAAGGAGGAGCTCGAAGGGATCGAACAGCGGCTCCGTGACACGGATGCGGAGGCCGGAGGGCTCGACGGATCCTGTCTCGGAACAGGGGACGACGCCATCGACGATCCAACGACAGACGCGGCCGGAGGGCATCGATATGCTTGAGTCAGTCTCCATGGACGCGCTGGGCATCGCCGTGACGATCCTGGCCGCGATATGCTCGCCCCTGGTCGGACACGTCCTCAGCAACCCCCGCTGGCGCCTGCAGGCCGTTCTGAAGCACCATCAGCAGTCGAACGCGGTGACGGTCGTCCTGCGCAACGTATCGTCCAGGACCGTGTTCGTGGACCGCGTCATGCTCTACCATCCCTCCTTCCTACCGAGGCCGTTCAGGCAGTTCGC
>JAUNXZ010000077.1 GCA_030539515.1 Thermoplasmata archaeon | reverse complement strand
CTGCCGCACATGAAGCCGTACCTGGACAACGCCCGCGCCGTCTTCAAGCGCAGGCGCGACCTGATCTGCCAGAGGATCAACGACATCCCCAACATGTCGATCGTCCCCCCGAGGGGCGCCTTCTACGCCTTCCCGTCCTACGACGCTAAGATCGCATCGCAGGACCTCGCCAACGAACTCGTGCGCGCGGGCCTCATCTGCACCCCGGGATCCGCCTTCGGCTCTTACGGGGAGAAACACCTCAGGTTCTCCTACGCCGCGGACGAGGAGAAGATCTCGAGGGGAATGGACATATTGTCGGACGTGATGTCCCGCAAAGAGTGATAGAAATGGCCGGAGAACTGGACCCCAACGCAGACCTGTTCGGCGGAAGCGAGCCGGAGGACCCCGAGAAGGAGCACGTAGAGCACACGTTCGGGAGGAACCCCAACAGGACCTCCGCCATGTCGGACCTGTTCGGCTCAGAGCTGATCCAGACCGTCATGGAGGACCCCGACATACCGGAGGAGGCCCGCAGCCAGCTGGTCTTCAAGATGACCGCCAACAGCGTGCTGGACGTGATCATGGAGTCCCTGGACCCGGACACCCGCGAGGAGGTCTGCGCCTGCCTCGACGGGTACCTGGGCATGTGCCTCGTCAACAAGAAGTTCGAGGTGGACCTGTTCGGCGAGATGTCGAAGGCCCTCCTGGCGGTGAAGCAGAACGAGGGCGAGTCCGACGAGGACTTCGAGCGCAGGCTCGGGGACCTGGAGGACGCCTGGTGGACCATCCCTCAGCCGAAGCTCAACGGGCGCAACCCCGACGACGCGATCTCGGAAGAGGAGAGAAGGTACGGTCTTCAGTGATGAGCTCCGGATGGCACACCGCGTCCGCCCCCGGGAAGTTCGTCATCCTGGGGGAGCACTCGGTGGTGTACGGCAAGCCGGCTGTCACGCTGGCCGTCGACCTGAGGATGACCGTGGCGGTCAGGCGCTCCAAGTGGAACACCATGAACGGCGAGCGCCTGGACTTCAGGAGGCAGGCGCACATCAGGTACCTGACGAGGGACCTGAACCACGCGATCGACATGCTCACGTGCAGCGAGATCCCCGTGGGCTCCGGCATGGGCTCGTCCGCCGCGCTCAGCGCCGCCATGGCCATGGCCCTGGCGTCCGAGCGCGGGGAGCACATGACCGAGGAGCAGGTGATGCGCGAGGCGTACGAGGCCGAGTACTTCGCCCAGGGCAACGGGAGCCCGATGGACGCCTCCACGTGCGTGCACGGCGGAGGCGTCTCCATCAACATGCCCGACCCGGACGGCGAGTTTTTGTGGAGAGTCGAGCGCAACGGCAGGAGCTGGAGCTTCAACGATCTGAAAGCTCCGGAGATGACCTTCGTCATCGGGAACACCGGCATCCGCGCGCCGACCGGCCCGCAGGTGGACAAGGTCCACCGCTACATGGACCGGAGCCACTTCGCCCGCGAGGTCGTGGATGATATCGAAACCGTGACGATAGAGGGCGGGAAGGCGCTGAGGAGCAACGACGTGGAGGCCCTCGGCAGGCTGATGACGCAGGACCACAAGCTGCTGTCCATCCTCGGCGTGTCATGCGACGAGCTGAACCGCCTGGTGAACGCGTCGCTGCCGTACTCGTACGGCGCCAAGCTCACCGGGTCCGGCGGCGGAGGGTGCATGGTCGCCCTCACCGACAGGCCGGAGAAGGTGTGCGAAGCCATCAAATCACGCGGCGGGACGCCGTACGTCGTCCGCACCGGCGGACGCGGCGCCACCATGGAGCCGGAGCCGCCGAAGGTGCCGGGGGTGAGGAGACGAGCTTCGCGATGATGCAGGAGATCGACAAGATCAAGCGCACCTGCATCCTGTGCGGCAAGTGCACCGCCGCGTGCCCGTCCTGCGCCCACGGCGGGATAGACCCGATGGAGATCATGGCCGGCGGCGAGATGGGCCTCGACCAGTGCATCCAGTGCGGGATGTGCTCCCAGGTCTGCCACCGCTCCGATCCGTTCACGGTCATACGCTGCATGATCTACATGGAGCAGGGCATCGCCCTCTCCGAGACCTTCAAGCAGACGGGCTACGTCCGCGCCCCCGCCGACGATAAGTGCGTCGAGCCGGTGTGGACCGGCGACGACGCCTACGTCATGCCGGGATGCGTCGTGGGCGCCATGGCCCCGTTCATCGAGTACGCCTCGTCCGTCGCCATGGAAGCCGTCGGCGTGCACGCGTCGAGGCTCCCGAAGGACATGTGCTGCCTGCACCCGATACAGTTCATGGGCGTGCCGGAGCACGAGAAGCGGGAGATGAAGAGGGGGATGTGCGCCTCCGCGGACGGGAAGGACATCGTGACCCTGTGCGCAGGATGCAGCGACGAGCTGTCGCCCGTGGACCCGAAGGCCAGGCACATCATAGCGTTCCTGTCGGAGCGCATGGACTCGCTTCCCAGGTTCGAGTCGAGGATCAGGGTGGGCATGGAGCCTGGCTGCTCCGCGCTCCCGCTGAAGAAGGAGATGAAAGCCATCCTCGAGAGGATGAACTGCGAGGTCGTGAACCGCGAGTACGGATGCTGCGGGAAGAACGCCCCGGCGGCGCCGGAGCTCATGGCAGAGCGCGAGGCGGAGTGCGACGGGGCGGACCTCATCGTGGTCGGGTGCCCCATGTGCTTCGTGAAGTTCGACGCGATGGCGGAGGGCAAGCCCGTTGTGCATCTCGCCGAGCTCGTCGCGATGGCCGCGGGTCATCCGGAGTCCCTGGAGTTCCACAGGATCGCCGTGCCGACGGTCGGCTGAGGCCGGCGCCAACACTTTGTGATATAAGGATACAATACCTTTTAACAACCGCACGGCAATCCCTCCGGCCAGTTGCAGAGGGTGTATCCGATGAACCGCAGTGTCAAAGCAGCGCTGAGCATCCTGGTTGTGGTCGCCGCCATTGCCGGCGGCTTCATAGCTTTAGACCATCCGAGCGCATGCCAGATCACCGTGGAACCCACCGAGGGCGGCACCGTCTCCGGATCGGGGGAATACAAGGTCGGAGAGACAGTCACCCTGTCGGCCTCGCCGGACGGCAAACACAGGTTCACAGGATGGTACGACGGCGACACCCTGCTCTCCACTGAAAGGGAGTACACATTCACGGCCACCGGAAGCATGAACGTGACCGCATCCTTCTCGACGATCTATCTGAACATCAGGACATCCGTCACCGAGGGAGGCACGGCATCAGGGTCCGGAGAGTACCTGATCGGCGAGACCGTCACCCTCACCGCCTCTCCGGACGAGAGACACCAATTCGACGGATGGTACAGCGGCAAGACGCTGCTGTCCTCCGACGCAGAGTACGTGTTCAGGGCCTCGAAGGACCTGAACGTGACCGCGTCCTTCTCCGTCATCCAGTACGAGGTCGGGACCGCCACCACCGAAGGCGGCACTGTCTCCGGGGAGGGGACGTACGAGATCGGCGAGACCGTCTCCGTGACGGCGGCCAACGAATACGGGTACGTGTTCTCCGGATGGTACGAAGGAGGCTCCAGAG
Organism: Thermoplasmata archaeon; assembly: GCA_030539515.1. GTDB lineage: Archaea > Thermoplasmatota > Thermoplasmata > Methanomassiliicoccales > Methanomethylophilaceae > Methanoprimaticola. Next base: position 3,637 of record JAUNXZ010000077.1, on the reverse strand, counting down.
TGTCCTCCGATGCGACGCTGACGTTCGTGGCCTCCGGGAACAGGGACCTCATCGCGCTGTTCGAGCCGGAGGTATTCGACATCGGCCTGTCCGAGAACTACGACGGGGGAAATCAGACGGGAGCCGGGTCGTACGCGTACAAGACCACGGCGACTGTCACGGCGACGACGAAATCCGGCTACGTGTTCAAGGGCTGGTCCGTCGACGGTGGGATCGTGTCCACATCGTCAACGTACAGGTTCACCATCACGGGCGACCAGACCGTGACGGCGACGTACGGAATCGTCCACGACGCCTCGTTCACAGTGACCACCACGAGCAGTTACGCGCCCACGACCCTCAAGGTGACGCCGAAGTACAATGTGGAGATATCCGACAGGACGGTAAGGCTGGTCGACCAGATCGGCAGCGCCAACATGGGTTCGCGGACCAGCTCCGGGGGCACGCTGTCGTTCCAGGTGGGCACGTACACGGCATACAGCGTGACCCAGACCATAACGTACACCGACGGGGTGACGGTGACCTCCACCCAGGAGTACGTTGTGGACGGAAAGGTCTCCCACAGCTACTCCTGGAAGTACCAGAAGGACGAGTGGTACAGCATCCTCACCTCGTGGTTCTACAACAACAAGAGCTCAACAATCGAACTGGACCTCTCCTTCGCCTGGTACTACGAGAAGCTCTCCGACGACATCCCCCGCGGATATTCCGCAGGGAAGGCCAGAATGAGCGACTACGTCACATCCGATGACCCCGTCATAATCTCCCTGGCCTCCAAGCTGAAGGAGGTCACATCGAGCATGTCGGACCTTCAGCGCCTGAACTGCGTGCTGAAGTTCGTCCAGAGCTTCGAATACCAGTACGATTCGGACGGGAAGGGCGTAGCGGAGTACTACAAGTACCCTGCCGAGATGCTCTGGGAGCAGAAGGGGGACTGCGAGGACCACGCGATCCTGTTCGCCGCGCTGGTGGACGCAATGGGGTACGACGTGCAGCTGTGCCATGTCGTGTGCTACAATTCCAATGGAACGATCGACGGGTACCACATGGCCGCAGGAGTGGCAGTCTCCGGGGCATCCGGCTCATATTTCACGGTCGACGGGAAGAAGTACTACTACTGCGAGGCCACCGCCGATTCCGGGACCGGATACTACAACTGGGCCAATATCGGATACAAGAACAAGTACTACGTGATCGACTACATCGTACCGTTCCGATCGTGAACGCTCCGTTCTGACCCGGTTGCCGATATGAAAGGACATATACACCATTGCATATCATGCATTGATGTTCAGAAAAGTCGTCCTTGACAACTTCGAATCGTTCTCCCACGTCGAGATGGACCTCACCGACCCGCACGGGAAACCTCTGGACCATGCGTTCGTGCTCGGCCCCAACGGGTGCGGCAAAACCTGCCTCATGAGGTCGTTCCGTTTCCTCGTCGACTCGACGCTGACGCCGAACGGGGCAAGGAGCATCTCGGAGCTGGCCTCCGGGCACAGGATGGCCGATTCGGACGACATAATAAGGCTGGAGTTCTCCTTTGTCGCCAGGGCGGATGCCACATACGTCATGGGGATCGGCCCCGACGGCATGGCCTTCGAGAGCCTGGACTACCGCGTCGACGGCATGGAAAGAAACCTGTTCATGGTCTCCCGCAGCGACGACGGAATCTCCACGATGTTCCATGAAGCGTTCCCGGACAAAGAGGAGACAGAAGATGCGATTGCGGGACACTGGGGCGACCGCACGGCCCTATCCGTCTTGAGAGAGCGCATCGCCGACGGCAGAGCCGTCTATGAGGGTATCCGCAACGTCCTGAGATTCATCGACGGCATCAGAGTATGCGTCTACGGGGCACCGTCCCCATACATCGACCCCGAATGCGGGACGATCCCCTCATGCGACAGGAAGCTCCTTGAGGCTCGCGAGGATTCCGTCTCGGAGTTCTTCAGCCGCGCGTTCCCGGACTTCTTCGGAGCCCACTACGACATCAAGGAAGATGGGGGCGTCATCCGCTACAGGCTGATGTTCGAGAGACGCATCGGAGGGTCCCGCAGGAACATCCCCGCAACGGAGGAATCATCCGGCATCAGGAGCCTCCTGAGGGTGCTCCCGTACCTCCTGGACTCCGCGAACGGGAAGACCGTCCTGATAGACGAGCTGGATACTGAAATCCACACCAATGTGATCCAGGATATCATGGGAGAGCTGCTCAACACGAGCGCGGGGCAGCTCATCGCCACGACCCACAACACGGCCATCCTCCAGGACATCGACCCCCGGAACGCTTTCGTCATCCGGCGCGTCGGTTACAAGGGGAAGGAGATCCTCCCGTTCAGCTCGCTGGACGATACCCGGAAGGGCGACGACAACGAGGAAAGGTACCGCAACGGCGCCTTCGGCGGCGCCCCGGTCGTCTCGTTCGTAGACCTCAAGGAGATCGCGGAGGCGTCCAGGAGGATCGCGGGGCGGCCGCGACCGCCCCGCCCGGCTCACACCGACCTTCCCAGCTCCTCGGCCTCGGCCAGCTGCTCCGGCCTGTCCCTCACGGCCCCGGGATCCATGTTCCCGCCGGCGTAGACGATGCCGAGGCTCCTCCATCCCAGGTGACCGACGAGGCCCTCGTAGAACGCCCTCACCGGCGCGAAGTTGTCCTCGTCCGCGCCCTCGGCGGGCATGATCAGGGCGCACTCCTTCACCGGGTTGGCGTACCCGGGATCCAGCTCCGCGACCGCGAACAGGCGGTCGAAGGCGCACTTCAGCTGCCCGCTGATGCCCCAGTAGTACATCGGCGACGCGAGCACCACGACGTCCGCGGCGACGTACTCCGGATAGATCTCGGACATGTCGTCTTTCTGCACGCAGGGGTGCGCGGGATCCTTCCCGCCCCTGCAGCACCCGAGGCACCCGCGTATGTCCATCTTCCGGAGGTCGAAGCGGACGACCTCGTTCCCGGCCGACTCGGCCCCCTTCGTGAAGCTCTCCACCAGCGCGTCGGTGTTCCCGTTCGCGCGGGGACTCCCGTTCAGGATCAGAATCCTCTTTGCCATGTCGTTTTCCTCCGCGGGCCGTTCCGACGCGGCCCGTGCATGACAAACATAATGTACCATCATTTAGATATGGTACTAACCGAAAGGAAAGCGTACCATGATCATCAACTACCTGGAGAAGGCCAACTTCGAGGACACCGGGTTCAGCTACACCATGTCCATCGTGAACGGGAAGTACAAGATGGTCATCCTCTACTGCCTGATGGAGTTCGAGACGGTCCGTTACAACGAGCTGAAGAGGTACTTGGGCAGGATTTCCGACAAGACCCTCAGCTCGTCGCTGAAGGAGCTGGAGGCCGACGGGCTCATCGTCAGGAAAGAGTATCCTCAGATCCCGCCGAAGGTGGAGTACAGCCTCTCGGAGAAGGGGGACTCCCTGATGGTCATCCTGGACCAGCTGTGCGTCTGGGGCGAGCAGAACCGGCCCGCGCCGGATTCTTAAGTGGTCTGCATACCCTGGAACACATTCAGGCAATGTTCATGATTACTAATTTTTAGCATATTGATTGGTTTCAAATCAAAATTTTTGGTAACTGTTCAGAACCCCCTTTCTTGAAACCCGCTTCCTTCTCATCCCCACTCTT
>JAUNXZ010000076.1 GCA_030539515.1 Thermoplasmata archaeon | reverse complement strand
GCTCGACGATCATCCTGTCCACCTTGTTGATGAACAGCATGGGCTTGACCCTCTCTTTGAGGGCCTGCCTGATGACGGTCTCGGTCTGGGGCATGATCCCCTCGACCGCGCAAACAAGGATGTAGACACCGTCCAGAGCCCTCATGGCCCTGGTGACGTCCCCGCCGAAGTCGACGTGCCCGGGGGTGTCGATGAGGTTGACCAGATACTCCTGCGTCTTCCCCGTCTTCGGGTCCTTGTAGTTGTGGACCATCGACGCGGAAGCGGCGTTGATGGTGATACCCCTCGCGGCCTCCTGCTCGTCGTAGTCCAGGACGCGCTGGTCGCCCGCCAGGTCCGAAGACATCATTCCGGCGCCGGCGATCAGGTTGTCCGAGAAGGTGGTCTTGCCGTGGTCGATGTGGGCAGCTGTACCCAGGTTCCTGATGTACTGCTGGTCCTTCATCAGCTCGACTGCTTTCTTCGCGTTGTCCTCTTTACGTCCCATGTCCACACACCTTCGGTATCGTGAATCATCTGGCCGACTGGGCGACCCTCTCCATCTCCTCCTTCTTCGCGACGGAGTAGGAGGTGATGTCTCCCTTGGCGGCGAGCATGAGCTCGTCGGCGAGACACTCGTAGATGGGCTTCTTGTTCTTCTGGGAGGCGGAGACGACGCCGACGCTCAGGTTGCGCAGGGCGATGTCGAGCCTCCTCTGGGGAGCGACGTCGACGGCCTTGGGGACGGAGATTCCTCCGAACTGGAGCCTGGTGACCTCCTCCCTGGGGGCCGCGTTCTCGAGGCACTCGACCAGGACCTGGATGGGGTTCTTCTTGGTCTTGGCCGCGACGATGTCGAAGGCCTCGGAGACCGCCTTGTACGCCTTCATCTTCTTGCCGGTGTACTTCTCGGTCCTCATGATGTTGTTGATCAGCCTCTCGACGATGCTGAGCTTGGACTTGCCGAACCACCTGTTGGCGTGCTTGCCGCCGGAGTGGGGCACGTTGGTGGGGGTAAGGTCGATGTACTTTGCGAGGCCGCCATCGTGGACGATCACGTCGGAAGTGTCGTACTTTCCGAAGATGAGGGCCTTCTGAGCTACGAGTTCGTCTGCCATTGTAATCATCTCACGGGCTTGTCCGTCTTGCCCTTGACCATCATGTCGAGGGAGACGTTGTTGACCTTGATAACCTTGTAACGGACCCCGGGAATGTCCCCGTAGGACCTTCCCATCCTTCCGCCGATACCCTCGACCATGACCTCGTCGTGCTCGTCGATGAAGTTGATCGCACCGTCTCCGACGGCGAACGCGGTGATCTGGCGTCCGTTCTTGATGAGCTGGACCTTGACGCACTTCCTGATGGCGGAGTTGGGCTGCTTGGCCTCGATTCCGACCTTCTCGAGCACGATGCCGCGGGCCTGGGCCGATCCCTCGAGGGGGTCGGACTTCTCCCTCAGCTTGAGCACTCTCTTCTTGTATCCCCTGTCCAGCCAGCGGAATTTCTGGCGGTCGGACTTCATTTTCCTTGCGGTGTACAGACCGTTTCCCACTTTTTCACCTCATTCATTCGTTTTTTTCAGCGATTGGAACGTCGAGGGCGCGACATAGAGTCGAGCCTCTAATGCTGACGTGGCTAGCGTAATCTCCTATTTAAGAATATCACAGAAGTTAGCGGTTTGCGAGCTACGGAGGGTACATGGGCCTCCGTAGGCCCCTCCCGCCTCCGTGTCCGTCAGACTATCACTGATGGTATTATGTATACCTTGCCGCGGGCCCCGAGCTGCATCTTCTCGTAGACGAGGTCGCCGACGGTGTCCGACGAGAGCACGCGGACCTTGGCTCCCCCGCTGAGTCCGAGCTTGACGCGCTCCGGATGCACGGCGGTGCACTTCCCGCGGGGGGTTGCGAGCTGCACCCCGGACTCGGAGAAGAACATCACGTTCCCGCCGGGGCTGCGGAGCACCCTGACGCCGTCCACCTCGAGGGTGAACAGGTCGCTGTAGTGGACGCCGCAGGCGGCGAGGTCGATCTCGTACCCCTGGAATATCCAGGACATGTCTTCGGGGACTCCTGCGTCCCTGAGCTCCCCCTCCACTATGAGGCGGACCTCTGCGCGGTCCCCGGGGCCGGGGATGTACGGCGGGATCTGCACGCAGAACCTGCGGATGAGCCCGTACTCCCTGAGGAACAGCGACGGGGAGCCGCCCACGAATGTGCGGGGGTCCCCCTCGAGGATCCTGGCCACCTGGGCCGGGTCGATATCGGGCCCGGGCTCCGGCAGGCCGGTCTTCTCCATGTCCCATGCGGGGCTCTCGGTCTCGCGGAACAGGGATGGGTCGTGAGACGGCCTCCTCCGCTCGTTCTCCTGCTCCTCGAGGCGCCTGACGAACTCCCCCGTGGGGTCCTTAATGACGATGTTGGGGGTCGGATAGTCCTTCTCGAGCCCCGTTGTCGCGACCACGAGCCTCGGCTCACTGGCCATCGGGACGGGCTCCGCGGACACATCCGGCACAGGTTCGGGTTCCGGCCCGGGCACGGGCGCGGACGGTGTGCCCGGCCTGACCGTGACGAGCTCCAGGAGCCCCCATCTCGCGGTGCTCACCGGGACGGTGCCGTCCGGCAGACTGCCGGAGCCCCTGTCGCGGAGGACGACCACGTCCTTCCCGCGGGGGTCCTCGACCTCCTCCCCGTCGACGCACGAGAACGAGAGCATCTCGGCAGGCATGAGCTGGAAGACGCGGATCGGACCGACGGTGAGGGTGAACCCCTCCAGAACGGGTATGCCGATGAGCTCGAACCCCGTGTTCCCGATCCTGCCGGGAGCCAGACGGCCGATCTCCTTGACTCCCCCCTTGTGGTGGATGCGTATCGTGACGTCGTCTGCATCCTTCGGGATCCTGAACTTGAAGCGGAGGCTCGGCTTGCCTTTGTCGAGGTACAATGCGGGCCATTTCCGCATCTTCACAGGGGGCGTCACGCCCCTATGAAGACAGGTCTACGGGTTTAAGTCATATGGCTATAGTTGCCCGGACACCCATCCAACTGCCCTCGGGCGGAGAAGTCCTTGAAGGCCTTGACCGTCTTCTCGGGGCTGACCGCCTTGAGCTCGGGGTTCATCCTGACGATCTGCGAGTGCCATTTCCTGACCTCGGCGTCGCTCTTGGATTCCAGGAGCCCGTCGGGCAGGGGGATGCGCTTGTCCTTGCTGACGTAGAACCAGACGTCTCCCATGACGTCCCTGAGCAGGAACGGGATCTCGCGGATCTGCACCGTCTCGGAGGCGACCTCCTTGCCGTTGCGGATCTCCACCACCTCGGCGGAGATGGCGCCGGGTCCGGCGCGGACGGTGTTCTCGCCCTGCGCGAGCGTCGTCGTCTCGACGGTCTTGTCGATGTTGTACACGCGGCAGACGTGCTCCCCGGAGCCGGTGACGACGATCCTCACATCGCCGGCGGAGTAGGAGACGGTCGTTCCGCCGCTGTTCTCGACGGTCAGGAACCTCCTGACGGGGCAGGAGTTGACCGTTATGAAGAGGGAGGCCGAGCGCGTGGCGGAGTCGAACACCGCGTTGCGGATGACCGACGTGTCGATGCGGAAGGCCTCGTCCTCCCAGTCGGGGGTGATCGGGACCTTCTTGCCGGTGGATCCGGCGAGGAACACGGCCTTCTTGGCGGCTCCGCGTGCGGAGACTATGATGGTGTCCGGCAGGTCGTCCACCTGGACGGTGCCCTCGGACAGGGGCCTCGGGCCGTCGCCCAGATCCACGGTCACGGCGGGGATGTTCCAGGACAGGGAGACCTTGCCGCCCTCGAAGGCGTACGGGCCCTCCATCCCGTCCTCGTAGACGTTCCTGGAGTGCTCCTCGGAGCCTATCGTGAACCTGACGATCTCGCCCTCGGGGATGTCCCCCTTGCCGTTGTAGGAGCAGGAGAACCCGGGGACGACGAAGTACCTGGCGGAGGCGACCTTCTTGCCCCCGGCGGATAACGTGACGGTGACGTCGCCGACGGCGTCGGGGACGCCGGCGAACTCGGCGAGCGGGACCTCGGAGGCCTCGCCGCCCTTCTTGACGGAGACGGTGAACTCTGCGTCGCCTGCGGCCTCCACGGTGACGGAGGGAGCGGACGCGTACAGCGGGAGCAGGTCCTTCCCGGCCTTCGCGGACGCGACGGTCTCGGGCGCCGGGAGGGTGACGGATCCCGTGGGCTTCGCCTTGGCCTTCTTCGGCTCTGCCTTGGGCTTCTCCTCCTTCTCCGCCTCGGGGACGGGCTGGGGCCTGTCGCGGACGCGGACGTAGCCGCCGCGGGCGACCTCGACGGTGTCGATCAGAAGGTCCCCGACCTCGGTGGAGGCGGACACCTTCGCCTCGGTGAGCCAGAGGTGCTTGCCCGCGGGGTAGAGCACAATTGTCGTGTCCTCCGCCCTGCTGATGGGCATGCCCTCGGCGCTGAACATCATGTGGGAGTGGGCGAACACCTCGTACACCGCCTTGCCGTCTATGCTGACGGTGAAGGCTCCCAGCGGGGAGATGCCGGCTTCGAGCAGATCGAACTCCGTGGGCAGCGAGGAGACGTCGGAGTCGAGGGGCGAGGATTTGAGGCGTCCGAGCTGCGCGGTCTTGCCGTCCTGCTCGACGGAGACCTCGTATTTCGCGCCTTTTCCGCCCTCGTACTTGGGGATGTACAGCAGGATGCTCTGTCCGCGGACGTTGAGCTTGGGCCTCCCGCGCGAGAATCCGGACGAATCCGCCGTGGGAGCCGCCTTCTCGGGGGCCTCCCCGGTCGCCTTCTCCGCGGCCTTGGGGGCTTCCCTCTTGCCGCGGCGCTCCCTCTTGCCGAGGAAGAACTCGTCGAAACTCATTTCGGAGATATCCTTGCCTGCCATAGCTCTCACTGACCCGTGCCACCGTATGGCTCACTCATAGTTAATGTTTCCAAGGAAGGCATGAGATATCCCCTGAAGCATATCATGAACCAGACTGGCTTAGCGAGTTGATGTACAGGTTGAATTTCTCGCAGTCCAGGATCCAAGCGTGATCGTAGAACAGCGGGCTCCCGTTACTGTCGACTGCCCTGTACCTCTTGATGAAGTTCAACGCTACATCATCGAACTCCTCTGGAGTCGCCTCGGCGAGCTGCCTGGTGACCGAAGGGTCGTCGACGACGATGATCAGGATGCGCGGAAGATCCTTGGATGCCACATCGTCGGGCATGAAATGGTCGAACAGCCTCAGAGTCTCGGAGGCTTTGGATTTCAGACCCGCGATAATCTTATCGCGTTTCTCACTGGGCTCCTCGGCGACAAAACCACCCTTGAACTCGATGAAAAGGACCTATTCCCCTGTATCGACGACACAGTCCACGCTGGCTGGAAAAAGACTCTTGACGTTGTCCCTCACCACGGCATCCAGATGGATCCCGTGCACGCTCTCGTCGACCAGCAGGATCTTGCTGGACAGGGAGTCGGCCATGGAAGCCAACGGCATGTCGCAACGATCTGTCCTTACAGTCCACTTACTCGGTGTTGTCTTTCCAGAGGGCATTTGCGACCACGGAGAATGGTTCTGCCATTTCCCTGTATATCTTGCTTATGCTGTGCGTTACATCTGCACATTCCACCAGCCCGTCTTCACCCTTGGAGAGACGATAATAATCCACGTGCTGATCGTATTCCTCGGCCTTTACTTGGATGCCCAGTGCGAGCTGCTGACTGTGTGTGGTCATTATGACCTTCACTCCTGCCTTTTTGACAAGAAGCACGATGAGCTCTGCCAGGTCGTTCTGCCACTTGGGGTGAAGGTGGACCTCGGGCTCATCCAAAAGAACCAAGGAGCCTGCAGGCAGCTTGCCCTTGTCCAGAAGGATCTTGAGGATTCCGAACGGCTTCATGCCTGCGGCGATATTGTCCGTACGCAGGACTACGCCCGCCTCTCTGTACTCCAGGTAGGTTTTCGAGCTGGAAACCGAGAAATCCCCCGGAACTACTTCGTCGATCAGATCTTGCAAACGGTTCCAAGCGCCATCGCCCGCAATCTTGTCAATGACAGAACGATCCTCATCCTGATAGAACAGCTCTGCGAGCGCCCTCCTGTGATCCAAATGCATCGAGGGAGACCAGTTGCGTTCCATCTCCAGGACGAATGGCGTGTCATAATACACGACCTGTGGGAAACTGAGGATTGCACCGCTGTACCCCATAGCCTTGGAATCCTGCATCATCAGCTTAAGAGACCTACCGTCGTTCTCAATCTTGAGCAGAGTATCGTCCTTGGCGGTGGCGCTCCGGAACTGCTCAATGGCCCTGAACTCTGAGCCCATCTCGTCGACAATGACCTGAAAAGCAAACTGATCGTCCATGTCCCCGGAGAGCACCCTCTTGGCGACATCCAGATTTAGCCAGCGACTGTCCTTGTCGTCCTTGTACAGATCGATGAGTGTGTCGAGCTCCTTCATCAACACATCATCTGGCGTATTCAAGTTGAACTCTGAAGAGCGGGAATTCGTCGTGATTTTACCGCTGCCGTTTTGTTCAAAGAAGATGAGGGACTTGGCACGGTTGATTGTCTCTATGACTGACGCCTTCTTGCGTTTGTCAAAATCGACGAACGCGTGAGTCGTTGCGTAGATGGACTTCAGAACCGTGCTCTTCCCGGTTCCGTTGACTCCGGCGATCAAGGTCAGCCCGTCGGCCTTGATCTCCATCTTCGGAAGGGCGCCGACATTCTCGAAAGAAATCTTAGTGCTGACCATCGCACGCTCAAACGCCCTCTCTGGTAAAATAATCTGCCACAAGAATCAATGTGGATGTGGGCAACAGGCCATGATTCCGAGCGGCCCGGCACGCCCATGAGCACGGAGAGACTAGAACCCCCACTGAACACCAACTTTATTAGAGATGCCCGCGTAGGACTCTTCCCGTTGATTTGACATGAAGTTGATTTTCGTCAGCGGGGGAGTAATCTCGGGTCTGGGCAAGGGGATCACCGCGTCGTCCATCGGGCGCCTGCTGGAGTCCCGCGGCCTCAAGGTTTCCGCGATAAAGATCGATCCGTACCTGAACATCGACGCCGGCACCATGAACCCGTTCGAGCACGGGGAGGTCTACGTCCTGGACGACGGCGGCGAGGTGGACCTGGACCTGGGCAACTACGAGAGGTTCATGGACCTCCACCTGACCAGGGACCACAACATCACCACCGGGAAGGTCTACCGCTCGGTCATCGAGAACGAGAGGCACGGGGACTACCTGGGGAAGACGGTGCAGATCATCCCCCACGTGACGAACGAGATCAAGCGCAGGATCACCTCCGTGGCGA
>JAUNXZ010000075.1 GCA_030539515.1 Thermoplasmata archaeon | reverse complement strand
GCCGCGGTGTGCGAGGCCGTGTCCATCTGCGCCAAGCGCATGGACGGCCGCACGGCCGTCTGCGCCGGGATGCTGGGCCCCATGGGGCTCCTCGGGCAGCTGATGGGCGTGGAGGGGCTGGCGATCGCGTCGCTGACGGCGCCGGACTGGATGGAAAGAAGCGCTAAAACGCTCACCGCGCTCCAGGCGGAGTACGCCAAGGGCCTCCGCGACGCCGGTGCCGAGATCATCACCATCGTCGAGTCGGAGGCGGGGGCTGACATCATCGACCCGTCCGGCTACATGGCCGTGTCCGGATCGCTCATGAAGGACCTGGTGCCCACGGGAGTCAAGAGCGTCCTGCACATGTGCGGCGCCTGCGTGCCGCTCCTGGAGGACATCTCCAGGACGGGAGTGGACGCCCTGTCCCCGGACCAGTGCGAGCCCGCCTCAGCCATCATGGACGGCCTGAAGGGGAGGGTCGCCGTCGCCGGGTCCGTGGACCCGGTGGGCGCGCTGCTCCTCGGAACCCCGGACAAGATCGTCGCGGAGGCCAGGATGTACGCCGACGCGGGGTACAACGTCATCGCGCCGGGGTGCGGCATAGCCCCGCTCACCCCGGACGGGAACATGAAAGCGCTCGCGGACGCGTTCAAGGCTTGAGGTCCAAGCGGTGGCAACAACGATATATCCGCCCGCCGATGGGGTGGGCATGGGCTTCCGCGTGACTTTTCTGGGGACAGGGGGCGGACGCCACACCACCATGTACCAGACCCGCAGCACCGGCGGGCTCCTCATCGAGCACGACGGGCACTTCCTGCAGGTGGACCCCGGCCCGGGATCGCTCTCGCAGATGCAGCGCATCAGGTACGACGTCACCAGGACGGAGAGCCTCATAATCTCCCACTGCCACCCCGACCACTACTCCGACGCGGAGAGCGTCATCGAGGGGATGACCAGGGGCGGATGGGTGAAGCGCGGCTCCGTCTACGGGTCGGAGACGGTCATCCGCGGCAAGGACGGGCTGGGCCCGGGGATATCCCCCTACCACCAGAGCCGTCCGGAGCACGTGTCCGTCTTCAAGCCGGGAGACGTCCTGGACGTCGACGGCATGCGCGTGGACATCTGCAGAGCGGTGCACAGCGACCCCACCAACGTGGGGTTCAGGATGCACACGGCGAACGGGATATTCTCCTACGTAAGCGACACGGAGTACTCCGACGACATCGCCGACCAGTACGCCGGGACCCGCGTTCTTCTTCTTCCCGTCACCACGCCCAAGGGCAACCGGATAAACTACCACCTGTGCACCGACGACGCGATAACCTTCGTCGACCGCGTGAAGCCGGAGCTCGCCGTGTTCCTGCACCTAGGGATAGTCATCCTCAGGCGCGGGCCCGAGAAGGAGGCGCGCATGGTCGAGAACGCCACCGGCGTGCGCACCATCGCGGCCAGGGACCTGATGACCATCGACGTCGGAGAGGAACTGGTTTTAGGGGACGCCCCCGTGTACGGGGGCGGGTGGATCCCCGACTCGTCACCGTGATCGCTCGGATATCTCCCAGGTCACCGTGACGGAGTCCTGGTACTCGGCATCCTCCGGTGTTATGGAGTCGCCCATCGACGCCGAGAGCATCATCCTGCGCGCGGCGGAGGGCCTGCAGGGGCTCGACACGTACGCGATGCTCGTTATCTCCCCGAGCTTCACGCCGGCGGCCTCCGCCAGCTCCTTGGCCCTGTGCCTGGCGTCCTTCACGGCCGCGGCCCTGGCCCTGGCCATGGGCGCGGACGGATCGGAGACGAGGTACGTCACATGGAACTCCGGGGCGCCCTCGGATGTTATCATGGCTTCCAGGAGCCTGCCGAGGTTGTCGTCCTCCGCGTCCACGGCGATCGTGAGCCTGTGGGAGTAGGCGAAGCCGTCGAAGGCGTTGACCCTGGCGCCGTCCCTCTCCACCTGGCGGTACGCCGCGGAGACGGAGAATCCCGTGGTCTTGAGGGAGTCCATGTCGAACCCGGCGTCGCCGATGGCCTTCTTCAGCGCGCGGACGGAGTCCGCGGATGCCTCCACCGCCTCCGCGTACGTCCCGCACCTGCCGTTCAGCTCGCCGTCTATCCTGACGCGGTCGGGCGCGGCGACGGCCGTCCCGACCCCCGTGACTGTCAGAGTCCTGTCCATGCCCGAGCGATTGGGCAGGGACCGATTTAACCCTATCCGAGGGGGCCTCCGTAGAACGTCTGGACGGGTATGTATCGGTACTTCGGGACCCGTCCGCGGTAATATGGGCGCAGGGGCCCTCCCCGGCCCGGGAGGACCCTTTTGCGATGATGCTCCGAACGCCGCGGACCGGCGTTCACTCCTTTCGTCCCGCGGTCCTCGCACCATCTGACCGATGCGATAACGATGGAATATATAACAACTGTCCTGCGGCAAGCGCCGGCATGTGCGGACGGGACGGAAGAAGGAGAACCAGGACGATCGTGTCGAGCGTCTTGCCCTGGTCCTCCCGGCAATCCGAGTGTTGCTCGAACTGCTACGGAACTGATTCTACGCACGATTGGAGCCGTGCGTGAAATCCAAAACCACCTTGGCCCCCGAAAGGCGACTACCATAGTTTTGATTATGTAATATATTACGATATACTTAAAGATGTGCTTCAGCACATTTTGATAGAGCATACCAATTATTATAGAAGATTGCAATTACATAATTGGCCAGGGGCGGAAGTCTGCGTGTGCAGACTTTCTGCACACCGGACGACGCACTGGACCTTATTCGAAGGAGGTGAAAACCATGCCCGAGAAGAAGGAGAACCAGGACGATCGGCTCGAAAAGATAGCCCTGGTCCTCCTGGCAATTCGGGTTTTGCTCGAATTGCTACGAAACTGATTTGACGCACGGTTGGAGCCGTGCGTGAAATCCAAAACTTTTTTTGGTCGCCGAGAGGCGGCCGCTTCAGTTTTGGTTCTGAATATGTAATCAATCACGATGTACTTAAAACCGTGCATCCTCCGGCGAAACCCCCAAGCCTTATAGCGCGAAACCAATCGGCGTGCGATGGATCGGATCGGGGACATCGGCGAGAGGCAGCTCATAGAGGACTTCGGCACCTTCATCCGCACCGAGGGCAGGGTCGGACCGGGCGACGACGCGGCGATAGTCGGGAAGGACACCGTGGCGTCCACAGACATCGTCACCTTCGACAGGCACTTCCCCGCGGGGATGACCTACGAGCAGTTCGGCTGGTACGCCGCGGCGGTCAGCTTCAGCGACCTCGCGGCCATGGGAGCCAGGCCCACCGGGATCCTCGCGGCCCTTGCCCTCCCCGACGACCTCCCCGCCCAGGCGGCGTACGACATCATGAGCGGCGTCAGCCAGTGCTCCGAGTTCTGCGGGACCGGCATCGCCGGCGGGGACACGAAGCCCGGGCCCGGCGTCGTCGCTACGACGGCCCTCGGGAGCATGGACGGCAGGACGCCGATGCTCCGCTCCGGGGCCCGTCCCGGCGACGTCGTCGCCGTCACCGGACCCCTGGGAGGGCCCGCAGCAGGGTTCCTGTCCCTCGAGCTCGGCATCGACGCCGACGAGGCCCGCCAGTGCCTGTACGTCCCCATCCCGCGCGTCGCGGAAGGCGCCGCCATGGCGGAATCCGGGGCTGTCACCTCGTGCATGGACCTTTCAGACGGTCTCGGGACCGCCCTCAACACATTATGCTCCGCATCCGGCGTCGGAATGGAAATAGAATTATCCTTCATCCCCAGGGGCCCGTCCGTCGAGGAGATGGCCGAGGCCTCCGGGAAGGACGTGAGGGACCTCCTTCTCGAATGGGGCGGCGAGTACGAGCTCGTCTTCACCGCCGACAGGGACAGGCTGGACCGGCTCTACGAGCGCGAGGTCGAGTTCCACATAATCGGCGTGGTGAACGACACCGGGTCCCCGCATCTGGTCTCCGAGGGCGAGAGGAGCGTGATCCGCGATGGCGTCTACCGACCGCGTCGAATCCGAGTTCTACACCCGCGAGAACAGTACCTACGTATGCGGGCTGTGCCCGCACAGGTGCAGGATCGCGCCCGGGCAGTACGGCAGGTGCGGCTCCCGCCGCGGGGACGATGACATGCTCGTCGCGTACTCGTACGGCAAGGTGTCCTCGCTCTGCGTGGACCCCATGGAGAAGAAGCCCCTGTTCCACTTCAGGCCGGGCGGCCGCTGCTTCTCCGTCGGCAGCATCGGATGCAACATGACCTGCCGCCACTGCCAGAACTACGCCATATCCATGCTCCCGTCCGGGAAGAAGAGGAGCACGTACAAGTCGCCCAAGGAGCTGGCGGAGATGTGCCGCCGCGAGGGGCAGGACGTCATCGCGTTCACCTACAACGAGCCCGTCATCTGGTACGAGTACATCCGCGACGTCAAGGCAGCCGACCCGGACCTGTCGGTCATCCTGGTGACGAACGGCCTGGTCTGCGAGGAGCCCCTCAGACGCTTATGTTCCATTTCGGACGCCATGAACATCGACGTCAAGGGCTTCACCGACGAGTTCTACGTCCGCGTCTGCGGGGCGCACCTCGCCGACGTGCTGAAGTCGGTGGAGATCGCCTTCTCCGAGGGCGTCCACATAGAGCTGACGTACCTTGTCATACCAGGGTTCAACGACTCCGAGTCCGAGATCCGGGAGTTCTGCACGTGGGTGGCGGAGCGCCTGTCCAAGGACGTCCCCGTCCACTTCACCCGCTTCCACCCGGACAACGAGATGACCGACGTCCAGTGGACCCCCGTGGAGACCGTCCTGCGCTGCAGGGAGATCGGGATGTCCTGCGGGCTCTCGTTCGTGTACGTGGGGAACACCCTGACGGACGAGGCGGACGACACCTTCTGCCCCGGATGCGGGACGAAGGTGGTCAGCAGGCTCGGCTACCTGGTGGACATCGAGTCCCTCGACGGCGGGAAGTGCGGGAAGTGCGGCCGCGACCTGTACATGGTCAGACGAGCAGGACGAGGGCCGTCGCTATAGTTATCGGCAGGATGAACGGGACGGACGGGGTCACGCGGACCTCCTCCGCTCCGGCCTCCCTCAGCTCCTCCAGAATCCTCCGCGAGTCTTTGTACGATGCTCTGCAGCGGACCGGCACGCCCCCTTCCAGGCGCTCCACCGGCCAGTGGCGGACGGGGTCCGCATCATCGACCCTGATGCTGTAGGAGGAGAGCATCCCCCTCCCGACGTGTCCGGAGCGGATGTTCCTCCACGCGACGACGGGAATCCAGCAGAGCGTCAGGGCCAGGGCTGTGATGAGGATGGCCATCGCGGGGGGCACCGGTAGGGCCCCCGGAATCGCGAGCGCGAGGGACATGAGGCACTTGGCGTCCGCCCCGCCGGCGATGAGCCCGGCCGTGTGGAGCAGGGCGAAGAGCAGGCAGCAGGCCAGCGACGCGGCGCAGACGTCCCCTCCCGGAAGGCCCAGGACCAGAGGGGCGGTGAAGAGCGCTGCCGAGACGGCCAAAACAAGAGCCGCCACAGCCCCCTGGACCCTCCCCGAGAGGATGTACAGCGCCATCGGGACCGAGCCGAGCAGATAGAGCGCGGATGTCTCCGGAGGCACTGCCGAGGGCATCCCCGACAGGGGGATGCCGAGGCACAGCAGGACGGCCCAGTGGGCGTCGGAGACGCGTCTGGTCCTGACGTCGGAAATGGATGCGTGCGACAGCACAGCGAGGGCCAGAACCGCGCCGATGAGCCGAAAGGGGCCGTCCATGGACCACGTGTCGCTTTCCACTTATTAAGCGGGTGGGGTGTGCGTCAGCGCTAACTCCCCCGGGATCCAGAGGCGCCAGCGTTCCTTCCGATGCACAGGTTAAATACAGGGTCCGCCTGGATTCGTCATGAACGCCAGAACGGCGGCCGTGCTGCTCGCGGTCGTCGCCGTCCTGTCCGCGGTTGCTGTCCCTGCGGTGTCTTCCTCGTCCGAGGCAATCGACACCGCCGATGTGGACATCTACACCTCGTACGGGGACGAGATCGTCCTCGACATCGACAGCGGCGAGACCAAGACCGTCACGGTCTACGTGATCAACTACTCGGAGAAGTACATCTCCGTCCAGGCCTCCGTCACCGACATCACCGACGCGGACGAGGCCGTGTCCGTATCCAACGGCCTGCTGTACCCCAACTCCTCCGACGGGGAGAGTGTGTCCACCATCACGCTCACGATCACCTCGGACTCCTACGCCGACACCGGCGAGGATCTGGGCACGCTGACCATCTCGCTCACCAACACCAACGACACGACCGACAGCCTCACCAAGACCTATCCGGTCACCGTGAACGTCACCTCCGTCTACACCTCGGGAGACGCCTACAACAAGTTCTTCGGCATCTTCCCCAACAACCTCGGCTCCCCGTTCGACAGCAAGTGGTTCACCGCCGCGGTGACCATGATCCTGTGGATCATCGCCACCATCATCGTCTCCGAGCTGATCATCCCCCTGTTCAC
The DNA here is from genome assembly GCA_030539515.1 of Thermoplasmata archaeon. Classification (GTDB taxonomy): domain Archaea; phylum Thermoplasmatota; class Thermoplasmata; order Methanomassiliicoccales; family Methanomethylophilaceae; genus Methanoprimaticola. The sequence continues at coordinate 851 of JAUNXZ010000075.1, read as the reverse complement.
CCGCTTCGCCGGCGACAGGCAGACCAAGCAGGAGAAGAAGAGCCTGGCGAACCGCCTGACCACCACGATCACCGCGGTCATGTTCATCATCGCGGTGAACGAGTGCACCCAGATCGTGGGCGCAGACGCGGCGCTGAGCCACACCGTCGAATCGCTCTCCGCGTTCTGCTACGTGGTCCTCGGAGCGGTCATGGCATGGCAGGTCTACCTGTTCATCGTCACCGCCTTCGTCAAGGGCCTGGACGAGAAGTCCGACATCGAGGGCATGGACATGTCCCTGCTCCCGCTGTTCAAGATGATCGGGAAGCTGCTCATCAGCGTCACCGGCGTCTGCGCGGCACTGGCCACCCTCGGGGTGGACCTCGCGGGCATCATGGTCAGCGCGGGAGTGGTCACACTGGGGATCACCTTCGGCGCCCAGCAGGTGCTGAACCAGTTCTTCAGCGGGATCGTCATGCTGGCGACGCGCCCGTTCAAGAAGGGGGACTACGTCCAGATCAGCGGGACCACCTACGTGGTCCGCAAGGTCAAGCTGATGTACACCGAGTTCCTGAACTGGGACAAGGACCAGGTCGTCACCATGCCCAACAACGTGGTCTCGGCGGCGACGGTCGTCAACTTCACCAGGGACTCGCCCAACACCAGGGTGTTCGTCTACATCGACGTGTCCTACGACTCGGACATCCCCTACGTGAAGGAGGTCCTGGAGAGGGCCGGCAGGAAGCACCCCCACGTCATCACCGACGGCTCCGTGTCCCCTCCCAACGCCAGGCTCACCGAGTTCGGCGACTCCGGCATCATCTTCAGGCTCGCCTGCTACGTGGACGACTACAACGACAGCGCCCACTACG
>JAUNXZ010000074.1 GCA_030539515.1 Thermoplasmata archaeon | reverse complement strand
GCGGACATTATGCAGCAGCACACCGCCACGGCCGCCTCCTCGCCCTCCAGCGGCACCAGGCCCTCGATGAACGCGTACGACGAGAGCATCAGCGCAGCCAGCGTGTTGACGTGGATGCCGGGCACCAGGCCGCTGAACAGGCCCATGGCGCAGCCCGCGAGCGACGCCGCCATGCAGACGCAAACCACGAAGGGGTCCATGCCCCGGCTTTCATGGCTTCGTGATGATAAAGGATGGCCCGTGCGTCAGCGCTTACCCGAGGATCACGGGCCTCCCGTCGGCGGTGCCGACGCGGAGCAGGCCTCTCACGGGGACGCCGACCTCCTCGGAGAACGCGGCGGAATCGGGATGCCTGTCGAAGACCACCCCTATCTCCGTCACGGTCACGCCGGCAGCGCGGAGAGCGGCCACGGCGGCCCTCATGGTCCCGCCCGTGTCCAGCACATCGTCCACGATCGCGACCCTCTCGCCGGGGGCCAGCGTCTCGATGTACATGGTCGCCTTGGAGTACCCGGTCCTCTGGTCCAGGACTATCTCCCCCGGGAGGCCGTAGGGCCTCTTGCGTATCACGAGGAACGGGATCCCCGTCCTCAGCGTCAATCCCGCGCCGAGCGGTATCCCCATGGCCTCCGGCGCGAGTATGACGTCGCAGTCCAGGTCCATGGCCTCCACCAGGCCGTCCAGGACCTCCTCCAGCAGCTCCCTGTCTATCCTCGGCACCCCGTCGGAGAGCGGCGCGACGAAGTACGGGTAGCCGTTCCTGTCCACCACGGGGCCGTTCAGGAAGCTCTCACGGAGCCTGCGGAGTTCCATGCGCGTGCATGGGCGACACCCATTTAATAAGAGTCGCAGATGCGCGGGCGATTCAAATGAACGTCGAAGAGAGGCTAGCCCTCGTCACAAGGAACTCCGTCGAGACGGTCACGGAGGAGGAGATCGCCGAGCTGCTCAAAACCAAGGAGCACCCCAAGGCCTACATCGGGTTCGAGCCCTCCGGACTGGTCCACCTGGGCTGGGTGCTGGTGGCGCAGAAGATCCGCGACCTGACCGACGCGGGGTTCGAGGTTCTCATCTTCTGGGCGGACTGGCACGCCTACATCAACGACAAGCTCGGCGGGGAACTCGCCAACATCCAGGCCTGCGCCAGGTACATGGAGGACTGCTTCACCGCCCTCGGCGTCCCCAGGGACAAGGTCAGGTACCTGTACGCCAGCGAGCTGGTGGCGGACCTGGAGTACTGGGAGACCGTCATCAACGTCGGGAAGGCGACGTCGCTGTCGAGGGTCAAGAGGGCCATGACCATCATGGGCAGGTCCGAGGACGAGGCCGAGGTCGACGCCTCCAAGGTGCTGTACCCCCTGCTCCAGGCGGCCGACATCTTCTTCATGGACATCGACCTCGCCTACGCCGGACTCGACCAGCGCAGGGCGCACATGCTCGCGAGGGACGCGGCGGACAAGCTGGGCAAGAAGAAGCCCATCGCTCTCCACACGCCTCTGCTCCCCGGCCTGAAGGGCGGGAACAGGATGGACCCCGTGGAGTCGAAGATGTCCAAGAGCGACCCGACCGGCAACATCAGGATCCACGACTCGAAGGAGGACATCGCCGCCAAGATGAAGAAGGCGTACTGCCCGCCCGAGGCGGAGAACGAGGACGTCAACCCGGTGATGATGATCTGCAGGTACATCATCTTCCCCAGGGAGGGCTCCATGCACATCGACCGCCCCGAGAAGTACGGCGGGCCGCTGGACTTCGCGTCCTACGAGGACCTCAAGGCGGCGTACTACGGCGGAGGCCTGTCCCCCGTGGACCTCAAGACGGGAGTCACCGACGGCCTTGCCAAGACTCTGGAGCCTGTGCGCGCGTACTTCGCGGAGCACCCGGAGAACTACGATACCGTCAAGGATATCGTCGAGAACCTGAAGAAGCTCAGGTGAGGAAACAGGTCCGGGGCGATTGTCCCCGGACCGTCTTCAGTTCCTGAGGTCCGGGAGGCGCTGGGCGTCCTCCTTGGACCTTATCGCGCGCATGGAGTCCATTGTGTTCTCCATGCATATCATCAGCATGGCCTCGACGTCGCCGATGCCGCTGATCCCGGCGGCCGCCCCGTGGCCTCCGCCGTCGCATGTCGTCTCCTTCCCGACGCGGGACAGGATGTCCCCGAGGTGGATCCCCTTGCGGGCGGCCTCCTGGGTCGCCCTGGCGCTTATCCTGAACTCCAGCTCCCTCTGGGAGCCGACGAAGGCGATGTCCGCCCCCGCATCGAGCAGAGCGCGGCAGCACGAGGCCTCGAAGCTCCCGGCGCTGGACGTGGCCACGATCATCTGGCCCACGCGCTCGAACCTGACGCGGCCGACGGCCTTGAGCATGGCTATGCGCTCCGAGATGCTCACCTCCGCCTGAACGAGGCCCATCGCCTCGTCCATGGGGATGCCGCACGTCTCCATCACGCGTGCGAACGCGGACACCATCGGGGGCTTCGCGAACTGGAAGTGGCCGCTGTCGGTGAGCATCCCGCCCAAGAGCATCAGACCGACGTCCCTGGGGACCTCGATCCCGGCGGCCTCGATCACCTCGAGCACGATCTCGCAGCACGAGGTCCGCGAATCGTCGCAGAGGAACAGCTTCGCCGAGTCCCACCGCCCGCTGGGCTTGTGGTGGTCTATGACCACGTCGGGCGAGAACCCCTCCGGCGCCCTCAGCTGGTCCGGGGACGACGTGTCGACCACGACGGTCATCTCGAACCCTTCGCCGAGGCCTTCGCGCACGGCCGTCTCCATCTTCCCGGCGACCATCTTGGACACGCGGTCCAGTCCGTCCGGGGCGAATATGGCGCATCCGGGGAAGCACCTCGCTATCGCGTACGCGGAGCCGAAGGCGTCCATGTCCGCGTTTCCGTGGACGAGTATCGCCTTCGTCCTCTCCGAGGACAGCGCCTCCGCCACATCCCTCGCCGAGACCACTTCACTTCCTCCCGGTGAGCTTCTGGAAGTACTTGTTCTGCCCCAGGCCGGTGATGAGGATGTCCGAGCTGTACAGCTTCACGGTGATGAGGATCGTCACGAGAGCGAACGCCGCCATGTATACGACTCCTTCGAGCACCAGCGTCACGTCCCCGTACATCAGGGCCTGCATGGCGATCATCGGGTGGGAGAACGGGATGATGAAGCACACGGCCTGCAGAACGGTTCCCGCACCGTACCATCCCGAGAACATGATGATGAACATGGGGATCATCGCGAGGATGCTCAGCGGCATGGTCATGGTCTGCGCGGACTTGTAGTTCTTGGCGAACGCGCCGAGGATCATGCAGATGCCGAGGGCGCAGACGATCGCGAGGAACATGGACACGAGCACGAGGAACCAGTCGACCAGGTCCAGGGCCATGCCGATGGACGACAGGTCCACGGTGGTCCCGGTGCTGCTGTACATGCTCGCCATGGAGCCCATGTAGAGGCTCATTCCCAGCAGGTACGCGAGGCCGTAGGCGAGCCCGACGATGGCCGCGGCGATGATCTTCCCCGCGACGATGGACGTCCTCTTGATGGGCAGCGTCAGCAGGGTCTCCAGGGTCTTGTTCTCCTTCTCGGAGCCCATGGAGCTGATGACGATGCTGCCGACCATCATGATGATGATCATGATGACCAGCGGGATCATGAGCGTCTGGCTGGTCACGGTGTTGGTGATGGAGTCGGGGCTGATGCCGGTCCTCACTTCGCCGTTCACGTAGGTGCCTGTGGACGCCGTGGAGTACACGACGGGGTTGGTGATGAACTCGTAGTCGTCGTACCCGCCCTCGTAGATGAGGATGGAGGACATGACGCTGTTGACGTACGAGAGCACCGTCGTCACGGCGGATGTGCTGACCGTTCCGAACATCCCGGTGGGCTGGTAGACGTAGAGCTGCTTGACGGTCACCGCGGTGTCGGAGTCCATGCTCGCCCTGAAGTCGGACGCGCTGGGGAAGACGACCGCTGAAGTCACTCCCTGCGACTGCATGGCCTCGATTATCTCGCTGTCCGTGGCCGACGTCGACACGTTCAGGACCACTATGCGGTCCGAGTAGTCGCCGTAGATGTACTTCAGGTAGTCCACGGGGTTCCACTCCTGCGTGACGCCCTCCTCGTCCACGTACGTGTAGTACGCCGCGTCCTCCTCGGCCACTATGCCGATGGTCGGGAGGGACGCTGCCTTCTCGACCTCGCCGTTGATCATCATGCCGAGGCCGGCGAAGAGCACCACCATGATCACCACCGAGATCACGGATCCCGGGGTGAGCATCTCGCGGAGCTCCTTCTTCATGATGGAGGTGATGTGGCTCATCCCTTCACCGCCCTGACGAACACTTCCTCGAGGGTGTCCACGCCGTACTCCGCCTTCAGGTCGGCGGGCTTCCCCAGGAGTATGAGGTTGCCCTGGTCGATCATCCCCACGCGGTCGCAGAGCATGTCGACCTCGAACATGTTGTGCGAGGACATGATGACGGTCACTCCGGTGGCGGCGATGCCCCTGATGACCTCCCTGATCTCGTAGGCGTTGATCACGTCGAGTCCCGACGTCACCTCGTCCATGATCGCCAGCTTCGGGTTGGGCATGATGGCCCTGGCGATGAGGAGCCTCCTCATCATCCCCTTGCTGTAGGTGTCCACTTTGGAATCTATCCTCTCGCCGAGGTCCGCCAGCTCCATCCCGCGGGCGACCATGGCCTCCTTCTCCGCCCCCGTGGCGAAGAACCCGGCCATGAAGTTCAGGTACGCTCTCCCGGTCAGGTCGCGGTACGCTCCCGCGTCCTCGGGGAGGTAGCTGATGATCCTGCGGACCTCCTCCGGTTCCGTGGCCACGTCGTGGCCGAAGACGGAGATCGAGCCCCCGGTGATGGTGAGTAGGGTGGAGATCATCCTCAGGGTGGTGGTCTTCCCGGCGCCGTTGTGCCCTATGAGGCCGAATATCTCGCCCTCGTGGACGGCGAGCGAGATGCCATGCACGGCCTCCCTCTCGCCGTAGGACTTGCGGACGTCCCTCAGTTCGAGTGCTTCCATGCGACGGCATCAGGATGCCTCTATGTAACTGCTCGGTCACGATTCTCTATAGTAGGGGGAGGCGGCCGGAGACGGTCTTAGATACTATGTTGCCAAACCGTCGTTCACGGCGAATCCGACTTAAAGGATGAGCGCAAAACGAGGGGTGCCGGAATGGGACTCCACCGTCGAGTCCGAATCGGCACGGGAGTTCCACTCCGGAACTGAACGGAGGTATCGAATGAAAATTCGTGTCTTACGCCGGAAAGGAGTGTTACTCCTGGTGTGTATCGAATTATTCGGATCGATTCTTGTAACCGAGCTTGAATGAGAGGTCACACTCTTTAAACTCTGATCCCATGGGATCCGGTCCTTCAGGGTCTTCTTCGATTCCTCGTGATTGGTATTGTGCAATGCGTATTTATAATGTCGCATCGCAACCGCACCGCGATGCGTGAGCCGTCCCGGAAGCGCTGGCAACGAAAGAAGTAAGGGTGTTTAGAGGGAAAGGGTTTCACTCTTCGTCGTCGACGGGCCTCGCGGTGGCGTTGCCCATGGCGGCGTTGATCGTGTCCGAGAGGACCTTGAACTTCTCCTGGAGCGACTTCTCCTGGCGGTCGAGGCTCGACACCCTGACGTCCATGGTCTCGATGGATTCCTCGAGATCCGCCTTCAGGGCTTCCTTGTCCTCCACCTTGATCAGGAGGGACCCGGCGGACTTGTAGACGTCGCCGGTTGCCGCGTTGAGCTCCTCCAGGGTCCTGGCCATCTCCCTCCTCTGTGCATCGAACTGCACCTTCTGGGAGGACACGGCCTGGAGCTGCTGCTGCACCTGCTGGTACTGGGCGATCTGGTTCTGGAGCTGGGGGCTGATGCCGTTCATTGTCTCACCTTGGCGATGTGTTCCACGCTCTGCACTACGATGACGCACTCAAGGAACGAGTTCAGCGCGGCCCTCATGGCAGACGCGTCGTCCGCCTCTATCGAGACGGCCGTCGCGTTCCCATCATAGGATACGGACGCCCTGGTCCGGGGCAGCTCCCTGCCTGATTCCGGAGCGAGGGACTCGGCCACGGCGGAAGCCGCCGGGCCGTCCGTCCTGAGGACCGCTCTGAGCATCGCTCAGTCGGACTTGAGGACCTTCTTCACGTTCGGTCTGTCCTTGAAGAAGATCTTCGATCCGCACTTCTCGCACTGCCCCAGGGTGCTGACGTTCCTGACGGGCTCGTTGCATTTGGCGCATCTGTACATCGTGGCTCACTGCTCGCTGACCTGGGAGATCTCCCTCTTGTTCTTGGGAGTGTAGGCGCCTGCGGCGAACTTGGTGTCGCAGTGCGCGCAGTACCAGATGCCGGAGCTCTGCCTCTTGACGGCGTGGTGGTGGCACACGGGGCACTCGTGCTTCTGCTTCTGCTGCGCCTCGATGTTCTTGATCCTGTTGCGGACGATGACTCCGTACCTGGCTCCGAACCTTCCGGAGCTGCCCGCTTTGACTGTCCTCTTTGCCATGTGGGATCACCCTATGATCTTCCTGATCTCCGCACCGATCTCCACGGCCCTGTCGAGGCACTGGCTAAGCTCGTCGAGTGTGATCGAGCCCTGCCCGCCCTTCTGCATTGCCCTGAAGTTGCCGTTGTCGTCGGTTGTGACGGTAAGGCGTGCGGATGAAATCTGCTCTTCGTCGTAGTCGGGGTCTACTATTAATGTGTTTCCGAGTTTGACCTCGGTCACCGACACGGGCGTGCAGGTCACGGGGAGGGGCTTGTTGGGGCCCTTGCCGTACTGCTCGCCGGGAACGACGGCGCTCTTGAGAGCGGCGACGGCCGCGATGTTGGCGGCGTCGAACAGGTTCCCGTCGTAGTCGATGGCGTACATGTCGATGTAGCACATCCAGACCTCCTCGCCGGGGGTGATGCACAGCTGCTCGACGTCGACCATGCCGGACTCGCGGATCCCGCGGTCCACCACACGGGCGAGCTCGATGGCATCCTCTCCGGGGGGACCGGACTCGAAGGTGGAGTGGGCCATGGGGATCAGCTCCATGCCGGTTGTGAGCACTCCCAGGTTCGGGGTGTCCCCGAAGGGCGTGCCGGGGATGATCTTGATTCCCGCAATCACCACGGTGTTCCCGAGCTGGACGCGGGCGGACCCGTCGGCGCTCTCGATGAGGCCGGTCTCGATGCTCAGGTTCCTGAAGTCGGTGACTCCGCGGCCGTCCTGCCTCTTCCCCTCGGAGAGGAGGCGCATGATGTGGTCGCGCTTGATCTCGGACATCATCTCGTTGCTCATTCGGATGCCTCCTGCTTCCCGGAGTAGCGCCTCTTGAGGGCGTCGACCTGCAGGTCGTGGACCTCGTGGCAGGCGTTGACCGCCAGTTCGATAGCATGGTCGAACTCGGCGCGGGTCATGTTGCCGTCCATCTGGAGCAGCACGATCTCGTCGGTCGAGGGCATGATCGCGATCGGAACATCGGCCTGGCCGTAGTTGTCCTCCTCCTTGTTGAGGTCGAGGAGCACGTTGCCGTCGGCCTTCCCGGCGGCGATGGCGGGCACGATGTCCCTCATGGGGATGCCCGCGTCGGCGAGCGCCACGGAGGCGGCGGTGAGACCGGCGCACCTGGTGCCGGCGTTGGCCTGGAGGATCTCGATGTACACGTCGATGG
>JAUNXZ010000073.1 GCA_030539515.1 Thermoplasmata archaeon | reverse complement strand
GGCTGACGAAGATCGGCTACAAGGAGCTGGACGAGATCCTCATGAACGGGTCCGAGTGGGCGGTCGAGAACGGCTACGGATGGGAGGAGGACCTCGACGCGACGGAGGAGCACGGCCGCATGCAGGACGCCGACGCCACGAAGGTCAGCGACAAGTCCAGGAAGAGGGGGCTGCCCCAGCTCGGATCGCTCGGGTCCGGCAACCACTTCCTCGAGCTCGACGTGGTCGAGAACGTGTTCGACGAGCAGACCGCCAGGGCCTTCGGCCTGAAGCAGGGCGCGCTCACCGTCACCGTCCACTGCGGATCCAGGGGATGCGGCCACCAGATCGCCACCGACTACCTCCAGGAGATGGAGCGCTACGTCAAGCAGAACGCCGTCGGGCTCCCCGACAGGCAGCTCGCCTGCGCGCCGCTGGACTCGAGGCTCGGGGAGGACTACTACCGCGCCATGTGCTGCGGCGCCAACTACGCCTGGGCCAACAGGCAGATGATCACCCACTGGGTCAGGGAGTCCTTCGAGAGGATCCTCGGGGACTCGGCGGAATCCATGGGCATGGGCGTGGTCTACGACGTGGCGCACAACATCGCCAAGATGGAGAGGCACGACGTGGACCGCCACGCCGAGGACGTCCTCGTGCACAGGAAGGGCGCCACCCGCGCGTTCGCGCCGGGAAGGGCCGAGGTGCCGATGAAGTACCGCGACCACGGCCAGCCCGTCATCATCCCCGGCGACATGAGCGTCGGGACCTACGTTCTCGCCGGACGGAAGGGGAGCATGGAGCAGACCTTCGGCTCGTCCTGCCACGGCGCCGGGCGCCAGATGTCCAGGAAGGCGGCCGTCAGCACCCTCACCGTCGAGGGCGTCATGAGGGAGATGTCCGAGAAGGGCGTCTACCTGAGGAACGGGACCGTGGAGGGCGTCCTCGAGGAGGCCCCCGAGGCGTACAAGGACGTGGACGAGGTGGTCCGCGTCGTGTGCGACGCCGGCCTGACGGCGAAGGTCGCCAAGCTCACCCCGATCGGGGTCATAAAGGGCTGATCCTCAGAGGCCCAGGACCTTCCTGGACGCCTTGGAGACCGCTTCCACGCGGCCCTCCGGGCACGCCACGATGACCGCCCAGCCGTAGGGGTCCCTGGACTGGAGCGCCCTCGCGATGGGCGAGTACCTCGCCAGCGAGCGCACCCTCCCCGCGTCGTCCGCGATGGCGACGTCGGTCTTCCCCACGCTTATCCTGCCCTGGAGGTTCGACTTCGAGGTGACCTCGGCGCAGACGTCCATGACGTCGATCCCGGCGGCGTCGGCGACCTCCTGCTCCAGCCTGGCGGCACCGGCGCGGCCCGCGTAGCCGGTCAGCGTCTCCGCGATCCCCTCGTTCATCTCCTCGCTGTAGACCGCGAAGGCCTTCTTGTCAAGCCTGCGGGCCCTGACGCGGCGGACCTCCTCGGAGGGCCTCCCGCCTGCCGCGATCAATCTGGACTCCAGGTCCGCGTCCCCGATCAGGTGCAGGTCGGAGAGGTCGGTGTCCGCCATCTCGGCGGCCTTGGTCATCATCCTCTGGGCGATGCGGGTGGTCTCGTGGAAGTACACCGTGGTGTACATGAGCGAGCGGGAGACCATCAGGCCCTCCGCCGCCGTGACCCCGCCCCTGCCCAGGACTATCCTGTCGTTGACCACGGCCATCGTCTTGATGAGGCGGTCGCAGTCGACCTGCCCGTGGCACACGCCGGTGTGGTGGGCGTCCCTCATAAGGTAGTCTATCTGATCCGCGTCCACCGGGCCGTGGATGATCTGGTGGGAGTAGTCCTTGGACGGGAAGTACTCGTGCTTGTTCCAGAACCTGTCCAGCGCCTCGGTGCCGGTGGACTCCGGCGAGGCGATGAGCCCGCAGACCTCCTCCGCGGATATGCCCTCGGCCTCGATGGCCTCCGCGATGGTTCCGAGTCCCCCGTGTATGTCCGAGTCCTCCGGGCGGAAGTACGGGACCTCGCCGAAGATGAGGGCCCTGGCCATCTCCATGTGGCCCATGCCCGTGGCGTCCTCCATCGCGGCCTCTAGCGCGTGGGAGAACGGCGGGTGGCAGATGTCGTGGAGCAGCCCGGCCATGCGCACCGCCACGGAGTCGTCCCTGTCCAGGCCGATGGCGTCCGCCATCCTGCCCGCCAGGTGGTACGTCCCGAGGCAGTGCTCGAACCTCGTGTGGTTGGCGCCGGGGAACACCAGGCAACCCAGGCCCAGCTGCCTCACGGCCCTGAGCCTCTGCATCTCCGGGCGGTCCAGGATGTCGAGGAAGATCCCGTCCGCCTCGATCGCCCCGTGCACGGGGTCCTGGATCACCTTGGAGCGCATTCACTCACCGGTCTTCCAGAGCCTGTCGCCCACGTAGTGGATGGTCTTCACGGCCTTGCCGGGCTGCTTGGCGGCCAGGTCCGCCCCGGAGCGCATCGCGACGCCGATGGCGAGGGGCGCCCCGTTCTTGATGTCCCTGATCCACACGATGTCGCCCTCGGCGATGTCCGGGTCCGCCTCGGTGATCCCGGGGCCCATGACGTCCGCCCCGTTGGTCACGAACGCGACGGCGCCCATGTCGACGGTGACGTAGCGCTTCACCGGCCTGTACCTCAGGACCCCCCTGACGGTGAGGAAGGGCTTCCCGTCCTTGACGAGCCCGAGGATGTCCCCCTTGACGAAGATCAGGTCGAAGTCGGCGCTCTCGGCCATGTCGACGCCGTCCGCGGGGACGAACACCGGCACTCCGGCCGCATCCTCGATCTGCTGGGCAAGGGCCTTGACGTCCTTGTCCCTCATCCTCTTCCTCTTGCGGATCATGATGTCTGCCATAACGCGACACCCTACGTCCATCGCCGATATTAGGTTTAATGCTGAACGATGCTGAATTCAGATTATATACGGGTCCCCGATACGGATTCCAATGAGCTCCAAGCCCGTGAAGGACCTGCTGGTCGGAACGCTCGTCGGTATCGTCTCGATGCTGCCCGGTGCCAGCGGCGCGACCATCGCCGTCATCTTCGGGATCTACGAGAGGCTGATCTCCGACATCGCGAACATCCGCGAGAAGCTGTTCCGCGACCTGCGCTTCATCATCCCGGTGGGGATCGGTATCCTGCTGGGGCTTTTCATCTGCGCGTTCGGCCTGGAGGCCCTGCTCGACCGCTGGGAGGTGCCGATGATGTTCTTCTTCGCGGCCCTCATCCTGGCGCAGATCCCCGACGTCATGGCGCTCGGGGACGACGGGAGGCCCATGACGTCCTACAACTGGGCCGCGCTCATCGCGGGCGTCGTGATCATGTTCGTGTTCCTGTGGATCGGGCTCTCCGGGAACGGCCTCGACCGCGAGATCGACGGGTTCCTCGTGTGGGTGTTCGTCGGTATCGTCCTCGCCGTGTCCAAGCTCGCGCCCAGCGTCAGCGGGTCCACCATCCTGCTCGCCGTGGGCCTGTACACCCCGTTCATGCACGCCATGACCGAGTTCGACATGGGCGTGCTCATACCGTGCGGCATCGGCCTGCTCGTAGGCGCCCTGGCCTTCGCCAAGGTCATAGACCACTTCCTCGCCCACAACAGGAAGTCCACCTACATGGTCATCCTCGGACTGACGGTCGGTTCCGTCATCACCGTGTCCATCGAGGCCGGCCTGGAGCTGGACGGGCTCACCGTCATCGCCCAGAGCATCGTGTTCGCCATCGTCGGACTCCTCCTCGGGATCTGGCTCAGCAGGATCTCCCGCAAGTACGCGGAGGAGACGCTGGAGTCCGAGCCCGGAAGGGCTGCTGAGGAGTGAACCGGGGCGGCCGGCGCAGACAGGATGGATGGATGGTTGCTAAAAAAGCGACCGACCGCCCTAGAAGACCGAGCCATTGGGTTTTCCGCTCGTTGTCTTCACTATCTCCATCCACGGTACGGTATTTAAAGGAAAGAAGGGGAGGTCCCCGAAAAGGGACCCCCGTTTTTCGATGTCTGGCTAGGGTCCGAAAACCCCCGAATACCCTTTCACTTGAGCTTGTGCCTGACCTTGACCGCGATGCCCCTCTTGAGCTCGGTCATCTCCCTGCCGCACATCTCCGCGACGCCCACGCCGCGGACCTGCCCGCTACAGACGAAGATGGCCTCGTCGCCGATGCGAATGGCGGGGTCCGCCGACATCACGCCGACGGCGAACAGGTTGCCCCTGATCTCGAAGTCCTGGATCTCGACGATGTTGCGTCCGAGCCCGGCGACGACCTCGGCGCCCTCGAGCGTGAGGGACACCATGCCCCTCTCGGGGGTCATCATGCCCATCTGGACCTTCTTCCCGTCCTTCTCGCGGATGATCTTCCAGTAGGGGAACTTGCCGATGGCGTAGGTGTCCGCGTCCATGATGGCGTCCGCCGCCTCCTGCCCGAACTGGAAGGCGAAGACGCTGCGCATGTAGTCGTTCCTCTCCTGGAGGTAGCCGACCTTCTCCATGTCCTTGGCCGCGGCCCTGAGCGCCCTGTCCAGGTTCTCCAGGGACTTGGGCGAGGTGGGGTCGCCGACCACGGTGCACTCCATCTCCGCCAGGCCCTCGACCAGCTCGTAGTCCTCGCCCAGATGGCAGATGACCTTGTCGTAGCCCTGCGCGATGACGTCCGCCACGAGCTCGCGGATGAACGCCTTCTCCTCGGGCTTCCACTCGCCGGTGACCGGGATGTCGTAGGCGTTGGCCGGGAAGAACATGTCCAGCTCCCTTGGGACCGCCCCGAGCGGGGAGGTGACGATAACCTCGTGCACGAGGGTGTCGTGCTGCGCCGTGTGTATGGCGGAGGCGAACGCCCTGTGCGACTTGGAGATGTGATAGGGCTTCTTGGCCGAGCACGGCAGGAGCACCAGGATGCGCTTGCAGGCGGGCTTCCTGTATGTTTTGATGGCCTCGCGCCAGCGGACCACCTCCGGGCGCCTGAGCGCCTGGACTGTGTTGCTGCAGAACCTGCATCCGACGGTGGAGCAGGTCTCCTCCGCGTAGGCGTAGCCCACGCGGTCGTAGATCCTCAGCGCCGCCACGCCGGAGGGAGTGGACGCGGACCTCTGGTCGGCCAGCTCCCTGAGCCTGTCGGCCCTGATGAAATCGGAAACGAGCGAGGCCTCCGCCTCGAGGGCGCGGACGTTGGCCTCGGACTGGTCGGTGCCGGCGGCGAACTCCGCCTCGGGCACGAGCCTCATGCCGCGGAGCCCCGCGGCCCTGGACAGCGAGTCGTCCACGACGTCGACGCCCATGAGCGCCAGCAGGGCCGTGGTGGAGGGCTCGGCGATGCCGAGCATCACGAGGAGGCGGCCGAAGCCTGCCGCTTCGCGTATGCGCATCACCGCGTCGACCAGGCGGCGGGCGTCGTGCCTCAGCTCGAAGGCGTTGGGGACCACCACGACCTCGGCGGACCCGTCGATCACCAGGTCCTCCGGGAACGGGAGCCTGACGACCTCCACGCCGTCGACAACCCTGGGCTCGGAGCCCATGCCGGATGCGGCGGTGGTGAGGAGGCCCTCCTCCAGCGGGACCTCGGCGCCCAGCAGGCGCAGGACCCTTCCGGACGGGCCTGCACGGATGCATGTGTCCCCATCCGACGTTGACGACAGCACCGCAGGCGTGGTGAGCCTGGGGCCGTCCTTCGACCTAGCGTACTCGCAGACCCTTGCCCTCTGGGACCTGGCGACGACGTCCAACATGAATCGGGCGACGGATGCGGGGGATATCAACCTTTGGCCGGACCGGTAAACAGGTCCCTTCGAATATGCTCACCGAATTAGCATATCCGATAAACGTGCTGAATTTTTTCAATTTTATTAGCATATTCGATGCATTGATATATGATAATGCAGTTATGCAACTATGAAGTCCCTCTTCTTTGACGACAGCTTCACCCTGGATCTGCCAGATGATGATATTCTGTCTCAGAAAGAGATTCTTCGCGCCCACATCGATGCATCCCGTTCACTCGCCGAGCTCAAGGGAACCGTGAACACCCTGCCAAACAGCAGGATTCTGATCGATACACTGCCCCTGCAGGAAGCCGGAGACAGCTGTGGCATCGAGAACATCGTGTCTTCCGGCGATGAGATATTCAAAGCACTGACCACCAGAGAGGGTAAAGAAGGGATGGGCGCCCGCGAAATAATAGGGTACAGGTCCGCCATCTACTACTCCCGTGATGCCGACCTGTCGATAGGATCCATAGAAGGGGTGTGCTCGAGAGTACTGGGGAGAGACATCCGGATCAGAAAGGATGACGAACAGGTGTATCTGAAGAATCCTGCCACAGGCGAGATCGTGTTCACACCTCCCTCCGGGAACGCTGTACGTCCACTGATGGAACAGCTGCTCGGATACATGAATGACCCCGGCATAGACCCGCTTCTGAGGATGGTCATATCGCACAGTGCGTTCGAGACGATACATCCGTTCATGGACGGGAACGGACGCACCGGGAGGGTCCTGAATGTGAGCCTGATTTGCAAGACGGGATTGCTCAGGGACCCTATCCTGTTCCTCAGCGGATACCTCATCGAGAATCGTCGCGAATATTACCGGCAGCTGAGGCGCATCAACGAGAACAGAGCCAAATGGGATCGGTGGACGGCATTCATGCTAGAGGGGGTCCGCACAGCGTCTGTTGAGACCTTGGACCGCATCGAGAGGATAACGTCCCTGTATGAGAAGACCTGCAGGGAGTGCAAGGGCCGCACATACTACTCCCAGGATCTGATGGATCTGGTTTTCTCCAAGGTGTATGTACGGATCGGCGATCTGGAGAATGCGGGAATCTGCGAAAGGAACACCGCGTCGAAATACCTGAAACAGATGGAATCCGACGGACTGCTCGAAAGCGAAAAGGTCGGCAGGACTGTCATCTTCAAGAACACGGGCCTGATGAGGGAACTTTCATTCCGCAATCCGTGAAGCGTTCATCGTCCAATGTATAAACCCCATCCGCAATCGCCGCCCCATGGGACGCAGAGCCAGCCACGGCCTCATCGCGATGACGGGTCCGGGCCTGGCCCTGCAGGAGCTCCTGTACGGATTCATCATGGAGCTCATCTTCGTCACCGCCGCCAGGATCGGGATGCTGGACTACGGGGACGCCGGGGCGCTGGTGCTCATGATCGTGGGCATGAACGCCACCTGGGGCGCCATCGACGCCGTGGTGTTCTACCTCATCGACAGCTTCGGAGCCCGGAAGCACGTGATGATGATCAACAAGGGCAAGATGGGCGGGCAGGACAGGGAGGAGGCCATCGCCTACCTGGTGGAGGAGTTCGGCGGCACCCCCATGGACGCCCTGGCGCCGGAGGAGGAGCGCAGGATATGCGAGGAGATACTCCGCTGCCGCACCGAGGACTCCTACGGCATGTCGAAGGACCGCAGGGACATGGCCCTCAGCTCCCTGGGGTGCTTCATCATCACCTTCCTGACCATCATCCCCGTCGCGGTCCCCATCCTGCTGATACAGCCCATCGAGCTGGCCCTGGGCGTCGCGTCCGGCCTGTCCTCCGTCATCCTGTTCTTCGTCGGCTACAAGATGAAGGACTACTTCTCGGTCAACGGGTGGGTCATGGGGCTGTTCCTGACGGGCGTCTCATGGGCCATCACGATAGTCGCCACGTTCACGGGCGGATGAGCTCTCCAGACGCATCCCGACACCCTTAATACGGGAACAGTCCTAACCATCCACCATGGACCTATACGACAAGGACGTTGTATCCATCAGGGACCTGACCAAGGCCCAG